>JARIET010000008.1 GCA_031127185.1 Gemmatimonadota bacterium
TGCGCGGTGTCACGCTTGCCATGAACGAGCCGGTCGGTGTGATCGGCATGGCAACACCCAACGAGGCGCCGCTGCTTGGATTAGTCTCCGTCGTGGCGCCGGCACTTGCATTGGGAAACACCGTGGTCGCCATACCGAGCGAACCGCACCCGCTCGCGGTGACCGACTTCTATCAGGTGTTGGAGACGAGCGACCTGCCGGGCGGCGTGGTGAACATCGTCACTGGCCACCGACACGAGCTGGCCAAGGTCCTCGCCGAACACGACGACGTGGATGCCATCTGGTGGTTTGGCGATTCGGTGGGTGTGAAGGCCTGCGAGCTTGCCAGCTGCGGGAACATGAAGCAGACCTGGTGCGACTCCACACCACGCATGTGGACGGACCCAGCTGACGGCGAGGGTCGCGAGTTTCTGCGCCACGCGACGCAGGTGAAGAACATCTGGATTCCGTACGGGGAGTAGCCACTCCCCGTACGGTGGTGCCGGCTGGGGTCAGCGTCCGACCCCGTGTTTCCAGAGAAGCTGGCCGTACGCACGCTTGTCGCGCGTGCAATCGGCCCGCTGCGCCGGCGTCATCTTCCGCCAGATCTCGCAGGCAGGTCCGAGCCCGCAGTAGCACTCTTCCATCGCCTGCCTGAGCTCAGCAATCTGCTCGTCGCGCGGCCGCGACGGGTCAATGAGGCTCGAGCGGCCCCTCATGATGAAGTCCACCATGTCTGCCTCCTGCCAGCCACGATATCAGCCGACGCTGCACCATCAGTTCACGGTGCTGCATGCGCAATAAGGGTTTCTGCGTCAGGGATTCTGATACGCCGGTTACGGCTCGCGCAGTTCCTGAAACGACCGAAGGGCGCGGGAGGTCAGTTGACCGCCGCGCCCTTGGTCTATCAAACCCTCACCTCACAACCCTAAACCGTCAACCCTGAACTCTGAACCCTGAACTCCCAACTCACCTATTGCACCGCGTTGATCATGTCGAAGATCGGCAGGTACATCGCGACGACCATGCCGCCGACGACGACGCCGAGGAATACGATCATCACCGGTTCGAGCAGAGAGAGGAGATTGCTGACGGCCGCGTCGACTTCTTCATCGTAGAAGTCGGCGATCTTCGAGAGCATTTCGTCGAGACCGCCCGTCTGTTCACCGACGGCGATCATCGAGATCACCATCGGCGGAAAAACTGCGCTCTTAGCCAGCGGTGCGGCGATCGTGTCACCGCCGGCGATCGAGGCGCGGCTCGCCATGATCGCATCCTGAATCACGCGGTTACCAGCCGTCTTCGCCGTGATCTCCAGGCCGTCCAGGATGCTCACGCCAGAGCTGATGAGCGTACCCAGCGTCCGCGTGAATCGCGACACGGCCGATTTCCTGAGCACATCGCCGAGCACAGGGAAGGCCAGCAGCGCCTTGTCAACGTTGAAGTGCCCGGCCGGGGTCGCGTAGTAACGCTTAAACGCCTGGAAGCCGATGTAGCCGCCGAGGCCGAACATCCACCAACCGTCCCGGAGGATCTGCGACAACTTGACGACGATACGCGTCGGAAGCGGCAACACGAGATTGACGCTCTCGAACATCGACTGGAAGACAGGAATGACGAAGATGAGCAGTACGCTGATCGCGATGGCGGCGACGCTGAAGATCACGCCGGGGTAGATCATCGCGCCTTTCACCTTCCGCACCAGCGCGTCGTTCTTTTCCATGAACGTCGCGAGGCGCATCAGGATGGTGTCGAGAATACCGCCCGCTTCGCCAGCGGCCACCATGTTCACGTAGAGGTCGCTGAAGGCCTTGGGATGCTTGCCCAGTGCGTCGGCCACCGTGTGACCCGACTCGACGTCGAACACCACCTGCCGCGTCACGGCCGAGAGCGCCTTGTTCTCGGTCTGTTTTGAGAGAATGTCGAGGGCCTGCACGAGCGGCAGACCGGAGTTGATCATCGTCGAGAACTGTCGCGTGAAGATCACGACGTCTCGCATGGGAATCGGGCCGGTCGTCTTCTGTTTGGACTTGGCGGCCTCTTCGACCTTCACGACGTTCAGCCGCATCTTGCGCAGCTGCTGGACGACGTCCTCTCTGTTCGTCGCCTCGATCGTGTCGGACTTGATCGTGCCCTTGGCGTCGCGGGCGGTGTACGTAAACGTCGGCATCAGTTACCTCTGGAAACGTATGACAGAGGAGCGCGGGCGAACGCGGACAGTGACTGGCGTGGCATCATCGGCGGCCCGGAGGTCCGCCGGGTCCGCCGGGAGATCCCGGCTTGCCTGGCTGTGCGGGGCCCGTGTCTCCTTCGACCGGCGACTTGCCGATCATCCGCAGGAACTCGTTCGGATCGCTCGAGACTCGCAAGCACTCATCTTCGTCGACTTCGCGCGACATGTACAGGGCGTAGAGGGCGTCGTTCAGCGTCTGCATGCCGTGCTTTTTGCCGGCCTGCATGGACGAGTAGATCTGGTGAATCTTGTCGTCGCGGATCATGGCGCGGATCGCGGGCGTGACCACGAGGATTTCGCACGCCATCGCGCGCCCCTTGCCGCCCTTCTTGGCCAGCAGGGTCTGCGTCACGATGCCTTCGAGCACAAACGACAACTGGGCGCGCACCTGGGCCTGCTGGTGACTCGGAAAGACGTCGATGATACGGTTGATCGACTCAGCGGCCGAATTGGTGTGCAGCGTCGCGAACGCCAAGTGGCCGGTTTCGGCGATGGTCAGGCCGGCGTGGATCGTCTCCTGATCGCGCATTTCGCCCACGAGCACTACGTCGGGATCTTCACGCAGTGCGTACTTGAGCGCCGATGCAAACGACTTGGTGTCCGTGCCCACTTCGCGCTGGTTGATGATGCAACCCTGATGCTTGTGGATGAACTCGATCGGATCCTCAACCGTGAGGATATGTCCCTTGCGTTCCTTGTTGATCTTGTCGATGAGCGCAGCAAGCGTCGTGGATTTGCCCGAACCCGTGGGGCCGGTGATCAGCACCAGTCCGCGTGGCTTGTCGGCCATACGCGTGATGGCGGCCGGGAGCTTCAGCTGATCGGCGGTCTTGATCGTGATGGGAATCTGCCGCATCACCATGGAGACACAGCCACGCTGCTTGAAGCAGTTGCCACGGAAACGTGCGAGGTTCTGGATGCCGAACGAGAAGTCGAGTTCGTCCTCCATTTCGAAACGCTTCTTCTGCTGCTCCGTGAGCACCGAATACGCGACCTGCAGCGTGTCCTTTGGCGTGAGCACATAGGGGTTCTTCGACGACGTGATGTCGCCGTCGATCCGCATCTTGGCGCATTCGCCAGCTGTGATGTGCAGGTCGGAGGCGTTACGCTCGATGACTTCCTCGAGCAGAGCGCGGAGGTTGACGTTGGGCTGGGCTGTGCCAGGTGCGGTCATTTAAGAGCCGTAGGTGGTGGACGGTAGACGGTAGGCAGTGGACAGATGCGCGATCAGGCAGAGGTCTCGCGAATGACCTGCTCGAGCGGTACCACACCCTTCAGGACCTTCAGCCAGCCGTCCATGCGCAACGTGAGCATGCCCTGATCGATGGCGCCGTCGCGAATTTCCGCGGCGCCGACATTCTGCAGGATGAGCTTGCGGAGCGCGGGCGTCATGAACATCACTTCGTAGAGTCCCTGGCGGCCCTTCGTTCCGCTGCCGCCACACTGGTCGCAGCCCGTGCCCTTGAAGAAGGGGAGCTCGCCGATCTTCGTCTTGAGCGAGAGGTTCGTCAGGAAGGGAATGGCGTCCTTGTGTGCGCGCTCCTTGGCATTCAGGAGTGCTTCCTCGGTGAAGCGCAATGAATCGAGGGTCGTGTCCGCCTTCACCTTGGCGGTCTCCAGCTCAATGTCGTCGGGCTGGTACTTCACCTTGCAGTTCGGGCAGATGCGTCGCACGAGGCGCTGCGCGAGCACGAGGTTGAGGGCGGAACTGACGTTGAAGGGCTCGAGGCCCATGTCCATCAGTCGCGTCACCGTCTCCGGCGCCGAGTTCGTGTGCAGCGTCGAGAGCACCATGTGCCCCGTGAGCGCCGCCTTGATGGCGATGCCACCTGTTTCCAGGTCACGGATTTCGCCGACCATGATGATGTTCGGGTCTTGCCGAAGGAACGCCTTCAGCGCGGCGGCGAAGGTCATGCCGATTTCGTTCCGCACGAGCACCTGGTTGACGCCAAACAGGTTGTACTCGACGGGGTCCTCGGCGGTCATGATGTTCGTGTCGATCGTGTTGACCTTGGAGAGACACGAATACAACGTCGTCGTTTTGCCGGAACCTGTTGGGCCGGTGACGAGCACCATTCCGTACGGATTGCTGACCGCCTCCATCAACTCGCGCTCGGCGCGCTTTTCGATGCCGAATTTCTCGAGGTCGAGCGTCAGGTTGCCCTTGTCAAGAATCCGGAGGACGATTTTTTCACCGAACAGGGTGGGCAGCGTCGACACGCGATAGTCGATCACCTTCTTGCCCATCTTGATCTTGATGCGGCCGTCCTGCGGCACGCGTCGCTCGGCAATGTTGAGCGACGAGAGAATCTTGAATCGTGAAACCAGCGCCGCCTGCATCTTCTTGGGCGGCTTCATGATTTCGGTGAGTGCGCCGTCAATGCGGTAGCGCACCCGAATGTCGTGTTCAAAGCACTCGAAGTGGATGTCAGAGGCGCCCTTCTTCACGGCGTCGGTGAGAATGCCGTTGATCAGCTTCACGACCGGTGCATCGTCGACAGCGGCAGCCAGCGCCGCCTGCGACATCTCCTCTTCCTTTTCCTCGACGACCTCGGCGTCTTCTTCGCCCTCCGCCGTGATCTCGTCGAGCAGGGCCGACATCTGCACGTCGGCCGCAGACTCGTAGTTTTTCTCGATCGCGTTCCGGAGTGTGAACTCCCCGGCGATCACGGGGACGATGTCGTACCGGGTGATGAACTTCAGGTCGTCGATGACGGCGAAGTTCGTCGGGTCGGCCATCGCGACGGTGAGCACGCGCCCATCGCGCTTGAGCGGCAGCACGAGGTTCTTCACCGCGAGATCGGACGGAATCAGCTTCACGAGCTTCGGGTCGGCCTCGAACTTCGAAAGGTCGACCGCCGGCATCTTGTATTGGCGCGCCAGCGACTTAGTGAGCTCGATTTCCTGGATGAAGCCAAGCTTCACCAGGTTGTAGCCCACCCGTGTGCCGTTTTGACGCTGTTCCTGGAGCGCCTTATCCAGCTGCTCCTTGGAAATCATCCCCTCTTTCAGGAGGAGATCGCCAATTCGTTCGCTGCTGCTCGGGACGGGTGTTGCCATCGCTCCGTCTAGTGTCCGGTGAGTGGGCCGCGGCCGGCGGAAATGCCCCGCGCACAACTATAAAGCGGGAACCGGCACCTGAGGGGTGAAGCTGCCCACCGGTTTGAGGTGTGTCAAGGACGGGAGGCACGCCCGCGGCGGGGCCGCACGGGCGGGTTATGCGGTTGGGCAAGGGCCGCCCGCGAAAACGTCACGAATGGCGCGATCCTGGCAGCGAGACCCGGGCCGATCCCGCGAACGCGCTGGAGCCCGGTCAGGGACCCGAACGGCCCACGGGCGGTGCGTTCGGCGACAATCCGCGCTGCTAGCGCATCGCCGATCCAGGGCAGGCCCGCGATGGCGTCCGCCCCTGCGATGTCGAGGTCAACGGTCAGGCCGCGACTGGCCCCGATTCGGGACGCTGAGGCCGCGTCAGGCCCGATCCCAGCCACGGCCGCTCCAGGGCCGGCCGCAGATCGGTACGCCGGTGCGAGCCTTTCGGCTTCCTCTGCGGTTCGCTCACGTGCCTCGCGGTTGCTCGCCTCAACTGCGCGCCGACGCGCCTCATACACAGCGAGTGGGTTTTCCGGCGGCGGCGCCACATCGGCCGGGTCTGCGGCACTCGACATGGCGCGCATGGACGCCCCGCGCCCCTCACCGGTGATCTTCTTCGGCGCTCGCGAACGCACGCGCGTGCCCGCGACGGCGGAATCGACCGCTGCGATCTGTCGGTCCAGCCCGGCGTGGCCGCCCGGGGATGCGTCACCTGACCGGTCGAGCGCGGTAAACCCGCGCGCGGTCACGCCAAGCGCAGCGAGGGCAGCAAGGAAAAGCAGGGCGCGGCGTTCGGCAGGCGTGGGCACATCAGCAACATCAACATGAACTCAGCATTGCGCACCACCAAATCCACCGGCGGCCAAGCGTGGTATTGCACATAGGCAAGGACCCAAGGCGAGCCTGAATGCGCGAGGCGCATCGAGCCGACGCGCGGACAGCAATGCGCAGCTCGACGCGAGTGGCAAGCGTTCGCCCGACCCAACTGACGCACCTACCGCGCGATGCCCGAACGCGCACGTTGCGCAGCATGGTCGGAACCCGCTGGCAGGAGTCGCGTCTCGCCGCGATTGCGAGAAACGGGCTGGCCGGTCTCGTCGACCGCTCCGCCATCGGCGGCTCCCAGACGCCAAAGATCAAGCCAGAAGTGGAACGCGGTGCCCCCGACCGGTGCGTTGTTCGCGAATCTCAGGAGATCGAATAGCGATCCTACTGACGACCCGCGCCACAACTGAACGCGGTCGGGTGCCACGTGCCAATGCCGAGCGACACGCACTCCGATCCGTGGCGAACTCGTCACCACGGCGGACGCGTGCTGCATCACTGCCGTCGCAACCTCAAACAGTCCGGGTCGACGAGCCGCCGAGCCGAGCGGCATCGGCGGCATCACGGTGGATTCGCTTTCACAGAACACGACCCAAGGGGTTGAGGCGTGGCAGTACGAAGCGATCGCTGCGTGCAGCGCACCAAACCCCAGAATCACGTCAGGTCTTGATGGACTCAGCGCGGAGATCCTGTTCATCGTTTCGGACATCGTCGATTGGCTGCGACGCGCATGGGCCGCTCCCTCCTGAGATCCGAGTCCGGTCACGGCACTCGTCACGGCTAAGCCGTGGGCAGGGGCCTCGGCCAGCAGCGATCGCGCCACGGCCTGGAGATACGACGATCGGGAGACGTCGCCCGCGATCAGGACGCGCCGACGTTGCGTTTGGGTAGATGTCATCCGGCATCACTATGGCAAACCGCATGCCGCTGATCCAGCTGCCTCATCTGGCGTGCTGCGGGCCCGCCAGACGCGGGCCGATCTGTTGAGTGGCATTGTGCAACGAACATTGTGACCGCGAAGAGACAAAACGTCCCCATTGTGACAGACATGTTGTCACAAAGTTCCAGGGCGCTGTCACTTTGATTGTCCGACCGTCACTCGCCGAATGTGTTTGACACGTGGCACAGATCGTGCTGATCTGTGGCAGGGCAGACTCTTCAACCGCGTGCCAACCATCCAATGACTTCAGTGCTGTACGTGGACGACGACCATCAACTCGGGTCGGCGGTATCGCAAGTGTTTTTGCGCGCCGGCTATCACTATCTCTACGCGCATTCAGCCGAGGAGGCGCTGAGTCTCCTCGACCGCCATGACGTCGATGTGGTGGTTTCGGACCAACAGATGCCGCATGGGTCCGGCATGGACCTACTGACGTACATGCGCGAGCGCGGCCATTTGGCGCCGGTCATCCTGTTCACGGCATACGGTAGCGTGCCCGATGCTGTGCGGTCAGTTGCGGCGGGTGCGCTCGAATATTTGCAGAAACCCCTTGACCCCCAAGTGTTGGTCAGGGCCGTGGAGAAGGCGGCGGCGTTGCGGCGGAGCGACCGCGAACTCATCGACCGGATGCATACCGTGCAGACGGACCATGCAACGCCGCGCATGCTGGGCGAAAGCCCCGTCATGCGCTCGCTGATGCGGCAGATATCAGCTGCGGCCGACTCGTCTGCCACCGTGCTCGTCGAGGGGGAGACCGGCACGGGCAAAGAACTCGTGGCGAAAACCATCCATATGCTGCGCGCCGGGAAGGCCGCACCGTTCATCGCCATCAACTGTGCGGCGATTCCGGAATCACTCATCGAGTCGGTGCTGTTCGGTCACGAACGCGGCGCGTTCACCGGGGCGATCGCTCGGACGCTCGGGGCATTTGAACGGGCCAACGGGGGCACGCTGTTGCTGGACGAGGTATCGGAAATGCGCTTCGATCTCCAGGCGAAGCTACTGCGTGTGCTTCAGGAGCGTTCGTTCGAACGTGTCGGCGGGAATGTGCTGATCCGGGCAAATACCCGAGTCGTCGCCACGACGAATCGAAGCCTGCTCGAGGCAGTAAGCGACGGCCGTTTTCGTGACGATCTGTACCATCGCTTGAACGTGGTGCGTATCGTCGTACCGCCGCTTCGCGAGCGCCACGGCGACATTCCGGCGTTGGCGCGACACTTCATCGCGGCGGCCGCCGTCGACCATGCCCGACCCATTAGCTCAGTTTCTCTCGACGTCCTCACCACACTGGAGGCGTACCCATGGCCGGGAAACCTCCGGCAGCTGCAGGCAGTCGCAAATCGGGCTGTCGTGAACTGTCGCGACGACGTCATCAAGCCGTGCCACCTTGAGCTCGATAGGGAGCTGGCAATGCGCGTTGACGCGCGCGTGGCGGTACCCGTGGCCCTGGCGATGAACCCTGCCGCGCCGCCGGAAACGTTGAACCTGTCTGACGCCGAAAATATGCTGATCAGCAAGGCGATTGCCCACACCGGGGGGCGGTTCGACACCGCCGCCGCCCTGCTTGGCATTCATCCGCGCACACTGCGACGCAAGCTCGCCAGGATGCGGGCGCCCGACGACGGGTCGGGCGCTCGGGGCGACCGCGCATGAGGACCAGAGCTCCAATACTGCTGATCTTCGAGGACGATCCCGCCACAGCACTAATGGTGAAGGTGTTCTTTACAAGTCATGGCTGGCAGGTGTATTCCGCGCCCGATGCCGAGCAAGCGGAATCTCTGATCCGTTCCGTGCGCCCGGACGCGGTGCTGATGGACGTCTGGATGCCGGGGATTGATGGCATCACATGCCTTCGGAAACTGACATGCGACGCCCGTGCGTTTCCGATTCCGCCGATCGTGCTCTGGAGCGCAGACGTACTCAGCGACCTCAAGAGGCAGGCCATGGCTGCGGGTGCCACAGCATTTGTGTCCAAGCCTGGCATCCTGCGTGAGCTCCTGAAGACCATCACGACATCCACGGACGCCGCCCGCGCAGCGCGTAGCGCGGGCGTGTCCTCCCCCAAGCCATGAACGAGCCCTCAGTGGAACCAACGATTCTCGTGGTCGATGACACACCGTCTGCGCTGATCACGGCGCGTATGATGCTCGCCTACGATGGGTACCGTGTCGTCACAGCGGCCGATGGCGCCGAAGCGCTGGCAAAGACGCGGCAGGAGCGGCCGGATGTCATCCTGCTCGATGTCATGATGCCGGGGATGGACGGCATCGATGTCTGCAAACGCCTGCGCGCCGAAAAGCCGAACGGCGTGGCGGCGGCCATTGTTATGCTGACGGCCCTCGGCGACTCTTCGACCTGTGCCGCCGCACTCCACGCCGGTGCTGATGATTTCCTGGCGAAACCAGTCAACAAGTGGGAGCTGCGTGCACGTATTGGTTCGCTCGTCCGGTTAGGACTTCAGCGACAACAGGCGCTGGCTGACAAACGGTTCCGGGTCCTCGTCGACGGGTCCTCCGACGGCTTTGTTTTTCTGGCGGCCAACCGATCGGTCATCGATGCGAATGCGGCGGCGCGGCGCCTGCTCGGCATCGCGACCGAGGACTTCAATATGGCCACGTTCGAGGCGATCGCCGATCGGCGTTTTCTCGGCGAACTCAATCCGCCTATCGCCGTCGCAAACCTGGTCACGCAAGACCACCCCCGAGCCTACTATGCCGCGCGGAAGCAGAATGGCGTGGGTCCAGCCTGGATTGCCGTGCGCGAAGTCTGCGCCGATCCGGGAGGTGAAAGCACGGTACACATCGTCGATGCGTCCGCGCAGATCGCAACCACGGCCCGACCACTCGAGTTTCATGACTTGGTGTCGCGGTCGCTCCGGCAGTCACTTGTGGCGCTGAGCGGTGTGCTGCACGCGCTGGGCCCGAACGCCGACCAGCAGGTGCCTGTCGAGGCCTCCCTGATTGGCGCCGTGCGGACTTCCGGCGCGCAGCTGCGCGACCGGATCGTCGACGTCCTCGACTGCCTCGATGTGCGCACCCGGCGTACTCACGAGACGCCGATCGCGACCGCATGCGCTGCAATGCAACAGGTGGCCGACGAGGATCACGTTGCGCTCCAGCTCGCCGCTTCCCCGGACGATAGTGTCGGCGCTATTCCCATCAGCGAATCGTCATTCCGCGGAGTGTTTCGCGAATTGCTGCTTGCGTACCGTTCCATCCACGTCGACGCGCGGCCGACGATGCGCGTGACCCTCACGCGCCCTGCTCCGAGCGAGGTGGCGTTCCTTGTGGAAGACGACAGCACACGGCTCGACGACGCATGCGTTCAACACCAAGACGACCCCTACAGCCTCAGCGACGTTTGGGTCTCTGGCGACATCCCGGACCTTGGACCAGGGTTTGGTACTGTGCGGATGGCCATCACGGCCGCCGGCGGGTCGGCGGAGATCGACAGGCGGTCGGGGCCGAGCGCCGGTGTGCGCGTCACGATTCGCCTGCCCTTGGTGGCGACGTGACGGTCCCGATGCGGCTGGTTGTCGTCGACGACGATGCGGCCAGTCGCGCCGTCGTCCGCCTCGCGTTTGTCGGCCATCCGGTGGATGTCGCCGAATACCAAACTGGCGAACGGGCACTGGACGAGGCGTCTGGATGGAAGGAGATCGACGCGATCGTACTTGACGTCATGATGCCAGGCCTCGACGGCGTGGAAACCTGTCGTCGGCTGCGCGCGGTACCGGAATTGTGCGACGTCCCGATCATCATGGTCACTGCCGCTGCGTCGCGCGCGACCCGGCATGCGGCTATCGATGCCGGAGTTGACGATTTCCTCGCCAAGCCTCTCGACCGCGAGGAACTCCGCGTGCGCGTCCGCGCGTACGGCCGTCAGAACCGGGCGCGGCGCATTGCGGAGATGCGGGCGGAGCTGGACCGCGTCGTTGAGCAGACGCGAGTGGCCATTGTGGTGATCACCGCTGGCGATGGAGTCGTGCGCTACGGGAATCTGGCCGCCACGCAACTGCTGGGCGGTGCAATCACCGGATCGCCCTTGTTCGCGGCCTTCAACCCCGCATCGGCGAATGCTTTGCGGTCGCTGCTGGCGGCGGCACAGACCGACCCCGGTCCGGAGACTGCGACAGGCCCACCGTTGGTGGTCCGTGGCACTGAGCGCCTTTGCACGGCGGCCGTCAGCCGCGCCGTCTGGCAACACGCACCGGCCTTCCAGCTGTTCCTGACCGATGTGACGGCGGAGGCCCGGGCGGCCGCACACCTGCGCCAGTTTGAACAGACGGCGGCCACGGCGCGACTGGCCGCCACTGTCGCTCACGATCTGGGGTCGGTCCTGCAAATCGCCATGTGCCATCTGGATGGGGTCGCCAGCGACCGTTCCGCCACGGAACTTCCCGGGCCGTCGGAAACGGGAATCCGTTCCGCGTTGGCGCGGGGCGCCTTGCTGGTGGGACAGCTGCTGGCCCACGCGCGCAGACAGGTGGCTGCGCCGGCGGGGAGCTGCGACGCCTCGGCTGGAATCGAGCGGGCGGCAGCAGTCTGTCGCAAGGTCTTCGGCCCCCACATCGATGTTGTCGTGCACAGCGCTGGGCTGGTCTGGCCGGTCGGCATGCCGGACGCTGTGCTCGAACAGATCGTCATCAATCTGTTGAACAATGCTCGCGACGCCATGCCGCGCGGCGGCCGAATCGCGATCACGGTCGACGCCGACGCGACCACGCCCTCTCGCACCCGCATTCAGGTCAGCGACAACGGGACGGGCATGGACGCGAACACACTCCGGCGAGCCGGCGAGCCCTTCTTCACGACCAAGGCCGAAGGACAGGGCACGGGACTTGGGCTTTTCAGCGTGCAGTCCAGTCTCGCGACATTCGGCGGCTCGCTGCAGGTCGCGTCGTCGTACGGCGCGGGAACAACCTGCACGATGTTGCTCCCTGCGACACCATCTGTCAGCCACCGTAAAGCACCTGCGTCGTAGCACTCCACTCCTTCACCAGAGAGCACCCACATGTATGGCATGGTAACGTTGGGACTTCGCGATTACACGATTGAGCGTTTCGGCGCCAGTGTCTGGACAGCGGCGGCGAAGGCCAGCGGCGTCGAGCATGCGGATTTCGTTACCACATCCTCGTACCCGGATTCCATCACCACGGCCTGCCTCGTTGCGGCGGTACAGGCTTCCGGCGTCGACGCTGCGACGTTTCTGGAAGGCTTCGGCGCGTTTTGGGTACTGCGCACCGCCGAAGAGAAGTACCCGCACGTCATGCGCGCGGCCGGCGGTACAGTGGATCAATTCTTCGCTGCTCTCCCGCGATTGCACGACCACGTCCGCACGCTGCTCCCCGAGCTTGCACCTCCAACGTTCAGCGTCCTGAAGCAGGGCGAAGGGAAGTTCCAGGTTACCTACTGGTCGGAACGTGATGGATTGGATCCCATGGTGGTCGGGCTATTGAAGGGCATCGCGCAACGGTTCGGAACGACCGCGCAGGTGACGATGGTCAAGCTGCGCTCCAGCACGCAAGACTTTTCGCTTTTCGACGTCCACCTTGCCGACGCCGGGAAGACGCTGTCCTCATGACGTTCACAGTGCCCCTCACCGCGATCTTCGGATTCTGGGCGGAGTTCGATCAGGATTTTCGCACGATGGATTTCTCCCCGGCGACCGCCAAGCTGATCCCTACGATCAAACGCGGAGCGGTCGCGGACGTTGCGATCACGCTCGGATCATCCACGCGCGCGGTCGATTGGAGCGAGCTGAGGGAAAACAAGGACGCCAACCGTCCCGCGCTGCACGTCAATGGCGTGCGCGTTGATGCGCATGTGTACGCCGGTGAATCGTCGATCGCGCTCGTGATGCACCCCTGGACTCGCCAGCTCTCAGATCTCGTCGACCTCGGGTTGTCGCTCGCCGATTTCCCGGTCGGCTCGCCCATGCTTGATCTCATGATGGTACAGGAAACCCTTTTTCTCGAACGCGCGGCGCGGGAAATGGCCGTGCATAGCCAGGAACAGCTCGCCAAGAAACTGGAATTCGTCGTGGAACTGACGGATGCCATTTATGGCGTCCTCTCCGAAGACTTGGTGGTCGAATCGAGCAACGCGGACGCGCATGGACTCTGGCTTGGGCTGCTGGCCCCCGTCACGGGCTCGCATTTCACGGATCTGGTCTGTCCGGAAGACCGGACGGGCGCGCAGCAAAGCTTCACGCAACTCGTGCCCAACGGCCCCGCATGCCGACTGCGCCTGCGGGTCGGCGCGGACATGTGGGCGGACGTCACCTTGGCCTGCCAGTCCTTGGCCAGCCGCAAATCGTATGTCTTCGTCTTGAAAGACGTCACCGCAGACGTCCAGCATGCCGGACTCCTCGAGCGCGCCCTCCGCGACGCGGCGCAGGCGCAGAACACGATGAATTCCTTCATGGCCAATATGAGCCATGAACTCCGGACCCCCCTCAACGCGATTATCGGGCTCTCAGAAACGCTTGAGGAACAGATTATCGGAACGCTGGTGCCGGATCAAGTCGAGTGCGTGTCCACCATTCGCTCCAGTGGGCATCACCTTCTCGCGCTGCTGAACGATGTCTTGACCGTCGCCAAGGAGAATGCCGGACAGGGGGAAATCTTCCTCGAGCCGATCGACTTCGCTGACACCGTGCGCGCATCCGTGCGTCTCATCGCGGAAGCCGCGAAGCGCCAGTCGCAGACGATCGTGACTCTCATACCTCCGTCGCCGATAGACATTGTCTCGGACCACCGCCGGATCTTGCAGATTCTGGTCAACCTGATCGGCAATGCCTCGAAGTTCAGTCCCCCCGGTTCACAGATCACCGTCACCGTTGGCGTGGAGCGGCCGTGTGCCGTCTTTGTCAGTGTGCGCGACGCAGGCATCGGAATCCCTGAGCACGAACGCGAACGCATTTTCGAGCGGTTCTATCAGATCGATCCCGGGGCAGCGCGGCACTACGAAGGCACCGGACTCGGCCTGGCGCTTGCGAAACAGTTCGCGACGTCCCTCGGAGGCTCCATCACGGTCGAGGGCCACGAGGGCCCGGGTACGACCTTTACCCTCGCGTTGCCAGTGGGACCTGTCGGGAACGCCGATCCCGACTGACGGTTAGCGGAGCAGCGCCAGCGTCAGGGCCGCAGCACTGCAATCGCCACGTCGCCTACGACTTTCAGCGACTTCGCACTCACCCGGTTGATGTCGTCGCCCATCGCGTGATGCACGTCGTAATCGATATCGATCACATCGATCACGCGGAGTCCGACTTTGAGGAGCGGCGTGTGATCGTCCGTGATCGCGTAGCTGCGCACCGTCGGCTGGAAATACTGTTCGTAACCCAGGTCCTTCGCCTTGGACCACACGCGCTGCACTACTTCCGGCGCCTGCTCGACCGACGCCATCTCCTGCGGAATGTTGAGGTCGGCATCGCCAATCATGTCCCAGACCACGCCGAAGAGCGGCTTGTAGTTCGGCGTCGGGAGGTGCGACGCGAAGTACGTGGAGCCGATGAGCACATCGACTTCCGGACCAAAGGTGCCCCAGTCCTCGCCATCCACGAAAAGCAGGTCCACGCCCATTGACGGCGGAACCTTCTTGAGCGCATCGGCCACGGCCATCAGGAGCGCGACGCCGCTGGCGCCGTCGTTGGCGCCGGGGATCGGCTTGGTGTGGTTCAGCGGATCGGGATCGCTGTCCGCCCGCGGCCTGGTGTCCCAGTGGGCCACGTAGAGGACGCGCTCGGCGGCATCGGGCTTGAATCGCGCAAAGATGTTGCGCATCGGGATCTGCTGCTTGGTCGCGAGCGTATGGGTCCACTTTTGCTCGACGACCTGATCGGCCGTGCGCTGCATGTGCGCCACGATCCAATCCCCGGTCTTCTGCCAGCCCGGGGTTCCGGGGACTCGCGGCCCAAAGGCGAGTTGCTGGCGTACGTAGCTCATGGCCGAGTCGGCGTTGAACTCTGCAGCCGCGGCGGCCGTCGCCGCCGTTTCAGCGTCAGGAACTTGGGCAGCGTCGCCCCCGGTGGAGCAGGCGGCGCCCGCAAACGTTCCACACATCGCGAACGCGAGGACCGCTCGACCGACGCGATTGATGCGCAGCCTGCGCGCTCCATTTCCATTGCCGATCACGTTCATCGCAGTTCCCCCGCGAAGAAGGACAGTTGCAGCACCGCCGAGAGGACCACTTGTGATACCCGGCGATTGATATTGTTGTCGAAGGTGACGATTCGCGCGCCTTGCAGCGAAAACGTCAGATTTTCTGCGACGTCGGTATCCGCGTTGAAGCTAATGGCCTCCCGGCCGTTGTCGGCGATACGACTGCGTTGCGCGCCGGACCCCAACGTCTCCACCCAACTCGTGACGCGGGACCGCTGGTATGAGGCGCGTGTCCGAAGTCCGCTGCGGAGTTCCCACTCGCTTGGCAGTTTGAATGACCGGGTGACTTCGCCGCCGACGTCGCGAGACCAGGCCTCGGTGCGGCTTCCCGGTATCGAGTCCAGGCGGCGTGTGGTGGCGAACGACGCGCTCGTCGTCAGCGCCCCGGCGTCATTCCAGGCGACGGTCGCACCCAACGGGTAGCTCAGCGATCGCGCCGTGCGCGCGTCGGGGGCGATGCCCTGCCCGGGCGTCGCCCCGGGAATCGCGCTGTGTTGCGCCGTGGCCACGAGTCGCGCACTCGTCGTGATGCTGCTCACCACGCCCAGAAATGCCCGCGGGCGAAGCGTACTGCGCAGCGTGACATCAGGCAGCGTGATGAGATCACCATCGACGACGACCTCGGACTGGTCAGGGCGCCGCAGCCAATTGCGCGCATTCAGTCGCTGCGTTCGCGCGTCGAGCGTCAGGCCGAACGGGAGTCGGAACGCTGTTGCGAGCACGGCCTGCGTGTTGCTGGTGGCCGTTGTCGCGAGCACGCCGTGATCGCGAAGGAACGTCCCTTCTCCGCCAAACCCAAATTGCAGTCCCACACCCGGGTTGAACGGCGTGCCATCGTAGGCGGCGGACACGGTGCGCGTGACCGAGAGCTCCAGCGGCGTGAAGAAGCGGTCGAAGCGACCCAGGGACAGAGAGTCGGACGTCCACGCGCGGGCCGCACGGGCAATATCCACTGCCACAGCGCCACCGAGCACCTGCGCGGCGTTCACCCGACGCGGAAGCCTGAGTGCGCCCGTCGTATCGCCCTCGCGAAGGAGTACGCGGGCATTTGGGTCGCGCAGGAGTCCATAACTCGTGCTGAACTCCGCCCGCGGCCTCAGCCATCCCTGTGCCTGCGGCGCGAGCGAGTACGTCGTCGTCACCGCCCGTTCGCGCTCAAGCCCGGCGTCGAGTCCAAGCAGCCGAGCGCGCTCCTGGGTCGCGGTCAGCGCCGTAAGTGTCGAATCGCCGTACTGCACGAAATCGCGCGTACTCGAAAGCTCGTAGCGCGCGGTCAGCGCGTCGAAGGGCCGGATTTCGAGTGCGGTGGAGTTCTGCCAGGCGTTGATGCGCCCATCCACCGTGCGCGCGGTGTCGCGGGCGGTTGCTGCGGCGGCGAGGAAGTTGGACCGACTCTCATCGGACGCAACAAAGTTTCCGCTGGCGCGGAACGATGCGGGGCGGAGTCGCGGCTTCGCATTGCGCATCGCCTGCACGAGTTCAGCATTCGCGAACCAATCTGGGAGTGCATCGAAGGCCCCACGCCACCACGCCGGCATTGTGCCTGCCGGAGAATCGCCTCCAATCGTGTAGTCCACGCCGGCGTTCACACGGCCCTGCTCTGCGACCTGGAACTCGGTGCGGTGGTCGCTGGTGCCGGCGCCTGCGGTTGCCGCGAGGTGATTCACGATGGGCGCGAGCCATCCGCCCTGCGCGGGGGTTGTGCGGCGGAACGCAATCGAGACATTCGCATTTCGCTGGAGGGGAGACCGCAGCGCCGCAATGTCAGTCGCACGCACATCGGACCGCGTGAGAAATTGCGGCGTTGTACTCCCGCGTACCAGGGTCGCGGTAACCGGAATAGCCCAGCCGCCGGCACCGCCAAGCAACTGATCAAGGCGCACGGTGGTGCTCAACTCGATCTGTTGGTCCGCAACGTAACTCGGCGCCTCGGTGAGCTGGCGGAAGTTGGGGTCACGCTTGGCGAGACTCAGGCGAAACTGCGCGAGCTCGCCCAGGTTGGCGGACGCGGCAAACTGGCCGGCGTATCCGGGTGTGTTGACCACTCCACCCAAGCGGATATCGTCGACCCAGACTTCGAGTGTATCGCCGGGAATGATGGCCCCGGTGCCGCCGGCCGAATCCACCCGCACCATGCCCACAGCGAGTTCCTGCACGGCGGAAAGGTTCGGCGGGCTCACGACGGGATCCGCCGCGTAGACGATGTAGCCGTTGGCACAGGCCGCGTATCGGCGCGAGATCTGCGCGCCGGGCAGAGCGCTCTGCGCAATCAGCGCAAGGTCGGCGCCCGTGCAGGCGATGGAGTCTGGCCGGTTCATCAGCCAGGAGTTTTCCAGCTGTGCGCGGAGGGCGTAGAGTTTCTCGAAGTCCACCCGCACTTCTGGAAGCCAGGCCGCCTGCGTCGTCCCCGTGGAGGCCGGAGTGCGGTAGGCATAGAAGCTGTTCGGATCGCGCCCCAACTTCACGAAGAACTGCAAGTCGCCGGACTGCCCCCAACCGCTGCCGCGTCCGCGGGCCCAGAGGCGCAGTTCGCGATACTGGCGGAAGTTCCGCGCACCCTCCGGGAACTTGTAAAACGCCTCGGCGCGCTCGAGCGGGCGAAGCGCCGTCGCCGTGAGGCGAAGCGAGCGTTCGTTGATCACAATACGCTCATTCTCGAGGCCCGTCAGTGCCCGCTCCGCTTCATCCACAACGCCCGGCGGTGACTGATAGCCGAGTGTGCTCAGCGAGTCCTGGGTGCCAACCACGCCGGCGAAGACCAGCCCATTGCCCTGCCGCTCACCGCCGATACCGGTGAGCACGCGATCGGATCGCTTGAGCCAGCTCGCGCCGACAAACCGCAGCCGCGAAATCACGAGCTGCGAAAACTCATTGTCGCCGACATTGCCCGAGACCATCGTGAGGCGCACCGCGCGCACGCGCTGAATCGCAGGCCCGCCGTTGATCGTGTCGGCCGGCGCGGCAAACGGGAGTCGCACCAGCACCCAGCAGAGCTTGGGCGCCGCGGCGCCAAGCGGATCGTTCGGCGCGGGACGGCAACCGCCCACGCGGGTCCAGGTTGACGGCACCGCCAAATCGGCTACGTAGCGGAACAGGCGTTCACGCTCGCGCTGCCCCGAATCAAAGTTGAGCACGTTGTCGCCGTCCACGTCCCATTCATCCAGGCGGCCGTTGCCCACTGTGCAGTTGGTTCGCGTGTCGCCAAGCCGCGCGACGCTGAGATTCGTCCGCGCGCACATCGGCACATTGGTGACAAGCCCGCCGCCCCCTGCAGCGGTCACGAGCAGCCGCGGCACAACGTCGCCGGGCAGCCCCTTGTCGTTCACTTCCTGATTGAAGGCGCGGGAAAACGGGTCGCGCTCGGACTGGAGCGTATCGCGCCCGACGACCGCGCGTCCGAGCCAGACCGAATCGGCACCGTTGACCGTGAGTTGCGTTGGCACGATGGCGACGCCGTTTTCGCTCACATCACCGAGGTCCACGACCACCGTGGGATTCCGCGAGCGGCGCGTTGCGGCGGTGTCCACCAGCGCCCAAAACTCCACCGCTTCCTTGCCTGTGAGGTTCACACCCGAGGCCGCGCCGAGCACCTGACGGATGGACCGCCAGCGCCTCCCCGTCGGCACCGCACCGCCCACATTCCACCGGTACCGCTTCGTCGCGTCGTTGTAGGCACCACCGATGGAGAGCGGATAGAGCGTCATCCACATCACCTGCTCGGGCTGCGTCGTTCCGGCGCCGGCCAGCTTGGTGAGCGGATCGATCTCCTGCAGAGTGAACCGCGGCACGGAATCCTGAGACGCAAGGAACCCGTTCGACTGCCACGCCATCGTGCTCGCGCGCGAGAGGTCGAGCGCGGATGCGCCGCCCAGCCGCACCGGAAGCGCACGACCGAGCGCCGGCTGGCTGGAGTAGTACCAGGCTGGGTCGGCAAGCGACACACCGAACGCGCCGTCGGCATCGAAGGTTTCGAGCCACGCCTCGCCCGACCCGCGGGCGATGGGCCGACTCATCGCCAGCTCGGCCTCGACGCGAAAACGCGAGGCCACGGCGGATTCGCGGCCGGTGAAGCGCCGCGCGGCGCGCGCAAAGGCGGGAACGTCAAAGCCATACGCTCCGCTCACCCCTGCGACGATGGCCGACTCGTCCGCGTAGCCGAGCTGCGGGCGGGTGAATGACGAGTGCTGGCGCTGGCCAATGGCGACAAAGTTGAGTTCGCCGTTCCGGAATGCGAACTGTGATGCCAGCCCGACAATGGTCGTCGGCGTCGAGACGAACAGCGGCGTCTCCTCGAACCGCACCGTCACCTGCCGCGGCCGCGCGTAGACGGAATCAGCGCGCAGCAGCGTGACGCGGCCGAGGTCATAGTCCACCGTGTAGTCGGTGTTGCGGCGCAGCACGGTTCCGTCGTCGAGGACGAGGCGCTCGGAGAGGGGGCGCACCTGCGTGGAGCCGAGCGGGATCGTCGCCGCGTCCACACCTGCGTCGCTCTCAAACGCGAGCCGCAGGCGAAACACCGTCTGCGGATGCAGTGCCGAGTAGAGGTCTTCGTTCGGCGTCGTGTAAATGGCGTCGTTCGCCGGATTCGCAGGATCGCGCGCAAGGCCAGCGCGACCGAACGGCTGGAGCGACGGGAAAATCACGAACGATTCGCGCACCACCGACGTGGCGGCTGAACCGGCGAGTGCGAGCACCGGATCGCCGCGCCGCGGCCAGACGCGCGCCTCTGCGTCGAACGCCGTCGGGTTTCCGAGGCGCGAGACGCCGAACAGCTCGAGATAACTGCGTGCCGACCCGCCGACCGGACGTTCCTGGTCGAACGTTCCGCCGGCAGCAACGGTGAGTTGCACTGGCTCGCGTTTGACCTCCGCACCGCCGACCAGGTATGCCGCGCGAATCTCGCGGAAGAAGACGTCGTCCCCAGGGCGGACATTCGGATCCCAGAGGAGATGCGCGAGTTGCTGACGTCCATCAACGCGCGTCAGGTCGGGCGTGCCGCCGCTGGTGGCGATGACCGTGTCGCGGCCGGCAACGCGCAGCGTGTAGGCAAGCACGAGCCGTTCCTTGTTCGGATCCAGCGGCTGTGCGAGCATCACCCAGAGCTGAGACGGATCGACGTAGAAGTCGACGTTTTCACGGAGCGGCTCGTAGACCGGGCCGCGGCGCGATGCGACATCGCCAATGAGTTCGAATTGCGGACCGTTCGGGTTGGGTGGCTGACCGCCGATGAGTTGGCGATAGAGCGAAACCCGAACCGGCCGAACGGAATCGGGAAGCGCCGCAGCAAGTTGCCGAAGCTGCGTGCCGTTGAGGATGTCGACGTTTGGATATCCGGCGAGCCGGCGCGGATCGACCGTGAAGAAGAAGCGGCGCGCCTCCACCTGATAGTCGTCGATCTCGCGCGTGCCGGCCTGCAGTCCCGTGCCGCCCACCGTGAACGTGCGATCGCGCTGCACGATGCCTTTTTGTTCGGCGGCAATGGCGCGCACCGTGAGTCGCCCGAACTGCGCAGCGGCCTGGACGCCGTAGTTGCCCTGTGGAATGCCGCTGGTGATGAAGCGCGACGCCGGGATGTCGAAGGTCACGTTTCCGACGTCTACACGCTGCAGCCACTCGTTCGGCTTGCCTGTGTACGACAGCGCGATGACGTTCGAACCGTCGTATTCGCGCCGCGAATCGTAGTTCACATCGGTCCGCACGCGCTCGGCGATGGTACCGCCGGTCTTGAGCCCGAACTGGAAATCGGGCGCCGGCTGGAAGCGCGCATTGCACT
>JARIET010000009.1 GCA_031127185.1 Gemmatimonadota bacterium
AAAGTGTGGATCAGGCCGTAGTGGCGCCGACACCGAATCCGGCGCCGGTGGTCGTCGTGGGGCCGCAGACGATACAGGTGACCGGGAGTCCGGCAGCGATCTTACGCGCGCTCCGAGATCAACGGGAGATCCTTGGCGACCAGCTCAATGAGCTGCAGGAACAGCGCCGAGATCTTCAACGGGAGTTTGACAACACACCACAAAGCAACCCCGGGCGGGCGGGAACTGCCAACCGGATGCAGGCGATTGACGAACGCATCACCGAGCTCGACAAGCAGATTGCGCGCAGTGATCAGGCCGTTGCTCAAGCGGCGGGAGTTCCCGGCGCCATGGTGCAGCCACCTCCGACGCCGCGGCGGACTGGGCCAGACCCCGATATGGTTGTTGGCCTGAGCTTTCTTGCGGCGTTCGTGTTCATCATTCCCATGTCCATTGCGTTTGCGCGGCGCATCTGGCGCAAGTCGGCTCGTGCGGAAGTCACGCTGCCGCCGCAGGTGGCGGAGCGAATGGAATCGCTGGAGCACGGGATGGAAGCGATTGCGCTGGAGATTGAACGGATCGGCGAGGGGCAGCGGTTTTTGACACAGGCGCTGCAAGCGCGAGTGGAGGTGCGCGCAGGCGGCGAGCCGGTTGCTGCACGAAAGCTCGAGCGAGGCGACCGATGATGCAGGGAACCGCCGAAATCCCCGTCGCTCAGGCGCCTGTGACGGGATCGCCGCAACAGATCTATCGCGCGCTGCAGTCGCAGCGTGATGTACTTACGGACCAGTTGGCGAGTGCACAGCGGCTCCGGGGCCAGCTGCTTACGCAACTCTCTGACGGGCGGCAGACGGCAACGACGCGCGCGTCACTGGAGAAGCGGATCCTCAACGTGGATGAGCGGATTGCGGCGCTTGACAAGCAGGTGATGGCGACCGATGCGGCGGTCGCGCAGGCGGCCGCCGTTCCCGGTGCAACGTATCGCCCACCGCCGCCGCCGCAGCCGGCGATTGACGGAGAAGTGATCGCGGTGGTGTCGGTGACGTTCTTGTTTGTGGTGGCACTGCCACTGACGATTGCGTATGCGCGTCGCATCTGGCGGCGTTCGGCGAAGGCAGAGGTGACGTTGCCACCGCAGGTGGCGGAGCGTATGGAATCGCTGGAGCGCGGGATGGAAGCGATCGCGCTCGAGGTGGAGCGGATTGGCGAGGGGCAGCGGTTTGTGACGCAAACCTTGAGTGAGCGACGGGAGGCGCGCCCGCTGTACGCCGGCGAAGTGGCGCCGGCGCCGCTCCCGGTACCGCGTAGTGAGCGGCTGGACGTGCGGAGGTAGCAACCCAGCGCGGCCGGGCCGGGACGCAGCGCTCACCGTGGTTGCCGTGCGCTCAGAGACCGGCCCATCTTGAGTACCTCGGGTCCCACCCTGCATAGTCACCACGCGCCCGATCTGGAGGTCAATTTCATGCGGCTCCTCAGGTGCCTGGTCGGCGGAGCACCCACTCGTGGCTCGGTGGCAGCCCTGTTGCTCGTAGCACTGCTCACCCCTGTGGCCGAGGGCCAACGCGCCGATCCGGGATCACCCACCATGGCGCTTGACTCGCTGCTCAACTCCCGGGTGAGTGCGGCGTCGAAGTACGCGCAACGGGCCGCCGATGCGCCCGCGTCCGTGACGATCATCACCTCCGACGACATTCGGCATTACGGCTACCGTGACTTGCGCGAAGCGCTGGAGGTCGTGCGCGGCTTCTATGTGAGCGACGACCGCAACTACGTCAGTATCGGGACTCGCGGTTTCGGTCGGCCGGGCGACTATAACAATCGGATCCTGCTGCTCGTTGACGGTCACACTCTGAACGACCAGATCTGGGGCGGCGCTCCGATCGGCAGCGAACTCCCCATTCCGATGGAAGCGGTGGAACGGATTGAGGTGGTCCGCGGCCCGGGTTCGGCACTCTATGGCACCAGCGCGATGTTCGCCGTGATCAACGTGGTCACCAAGACCGGCGCCGAAATGGACGGCGTGAGCATCAGCCCTCGCGTTGGCAATGCGGGCATCAGGGAACTCAGCGCCACAGCCGGTCGCCCGCTCGGCTTGCGCAGGTCGATCGTCGCATCGGGACTGATTACCCATAGCGACGGAGCCGATCTCTATTTCCCTGAACTCGATTCCCCGGCCACCAACAACGGCATCACGCGCGGGATGGACGCGGAGCGTGCCGTTGGTGGCATTGGCTCGCTGGTGTGGGACGACCTCACCGCGCGAGTGGGATATCATTCGCGGGAGAAGGGAGTGCCGACCGGCGCGTTTGAAACATCGCTGGCGGACCCCCGCGCTGAGACCAATGACGAGACGTTTTGGGGGGAGCTGGCCCTGCACCGTGAGTTCGCTCGGTCGCGGCGACTGACGATCCGGACGTTCGCCAACCGGTATCGGTACCGCGGCGCATACCCGAGGGATCCCGGTGGGCCGCTCTACTCCGACGGAGGCGGCAGCAGCCACATTGGCGGCGAGGCATTCTATACCTGGGATCCGTCGTCTCGCATGCGGATCACCTTCGGTGCCGAGCACCGCCGTGTCATGCGCGCGGACTACTACGAGAATCAGGCCGACGGCTCGACCAGTGCCGACGATTCGCCGTTCAACCTCAGTGCCGCATTTGCACAGAGTGAGTGGCAACTCCGCTCAAAGGCCAATCTCGTAGCCGGGCTTCGCTACGAGCGCCAGCGAGGCACTGAGGCGGCCGTGACACCGCGCATCGCACTCATCCTGAATCCCGACGCGAGAACCACGGCCAAGTTCCTCCTGGGTGAAGCGTTCCGTGCGCCGACCGCAGCTGAAGCGCATCTCAACACGAGTTACTACAAACGCAATCCCTCGCTGAAGCCGGAGCGCATCCGCACGCTTGAGCTGGAGTTGCAGCGCCGGATGACCAGTGCCTTTCTGCTTGGGGGTTCGCTCTACAGTTACCGCATCCGCAACCTCATTGAACAGGGCTCTGAGGGCCTGGAAGGTGTCCAGTTTGAGAACCGTTCGGCGGCCATCGCCCGCGGTATTGAGCTGCAGGCGGACCTTTTGTCGGGCAGCACGCTGAGCGCGCGGGCTACGTATGCCTGGCAGCGGACAGAGGACGAGTCCACGCGCGAACGGCTCTCCAATTCGCCAGTCCAGATCGCCACGGTTACCGCGTCCACGGCGCTGCGAGGGGCGGTGCGCACCAGCGTGACGCTGCGTCACGAGTCCCCACGCCAGACGCTCACTGGCACGTCCACTCCGGCATTTACGCGAGTGGACGCGAACATCCGGTATGCGCTGCGTGGTTCCGGTCGCGCGGCGATGCGCGAGACCGTGTTTTCGCTGCGGGTCACGAATCTCTTCGACGCTGCCTGGGCGACGCCGGGGGGCCTCGAACACCGGCAGTCGTCAATTCCGCAGGATCGCCGCTGCCTGATTGGGCGACTGGATTGGCGCTTCTGAGGAAATCCGGACACGTGATTCCGGCTGTCATGGTCGCCGACAGGTTCGCGATGTTTTGCGTCGCGAGACTGGCCGACGCATTCGTCGCGACGACCGTTGCGGTGCTCGGCATCGTCGCCGGCTTCGTCCCTGCGGTGACGCCGCGCGGTGCGCAGGCACAGGGCATGATGGAAGTGCCTGCGGCTGTCCACGTACCACTCTTCCTCAAGGTGCTCAGCTTTGACCGGCAGCTGCGCGCGCGCGCGGCAAACGAAGTCTTGGTCGTTGTTGCTTACCAGGGTGGCAATGGCCCGACCGTGCGCCTGAAAGACGAGGTCCTCCGCCTGATCGCGGCGGAGCGCATCGGCATCGCCGGGCTGCCACTGAGGGCGTTGGCCGTCGACCTCGACCGCGAGTCACTGGCAGAAACGCTGCGTGCCACCGGAGCAGCAGCGCTGTATGTCCCGCCGTTGCGAGGCCTCGACCTGAGCGCCGTAATCGCCGCGGCGCGCGCGGCACGGGTGACCACGTTTTCCGCAGTGCCAGCGGGCGTGGCCAGCGGCCTCGCCGTCGGGGTCCGCCTGCAAGGCGACAGGCCCCGACTCCTGGTCAATGTCGCCGCGGCGCGTCTCGAGGGCGCCGACTTCAGCGCGGAACTTCTCAAACTCGCGGTGTTGGTCCCGTGACGGGAGAGTATCCGGCCGGCGGTCCAATCCTTCGCGGCATTCGGGAGAAGCTGCTGCTGTCGGTGTCCATACTCGTCGCGGCGATTGCGATTTTTGTGTACGCCTTTTTTCCGGCTCGCCTTGAACGTCAGGCGATGAGTGGGATAGCCGCGAAGGCGGCGACCATCCGGGACATGACGGCGTACGCACTCGGCGCTGGGTTGTACTTCGGTGACACGACAGCCGTAGGCGAAGTCGTGCGTGGCCTGGCGCTGGGCCGTGAAGTGTCGGCGGTCACCGTGCGCAATGCAGCGGGTCAGGTCGTCGCCGCCCAGGGTGGCCAGGGAATCGCACCGGCGGGACGGCCCGATTCCGCCGGTGGCGCCGTGAACGCCGCTGGCGACACGTACGTCACCTGGGCCCCGGTACGGCACGACGGTAGACCCATCGGCGACCTCACCATTGGCCTGTCACTGGCCGCGGTGACGCGCGACGTGGCAGACGCACGAAGATTTGGCCTGGCGTTCGGGCTCGTGATCTTCGCCGTCGGCTTCGTCGCGGTGTTGGGGATCAGTGCCATCGTGACCCGCCCGCTGACCGCCGTGCTCGAGACGGTCGAGCAGATCTCGGCGGGTGATCTGAGCCGGCGGGCCGTGGAGCCCCAGGATGCGGAAGTGGCCCCACTTGTTCGTGGGTTTAACCGAATGGTGGATGGTTTGGTCGGTGCCCAGGCCGAGTTGGCGCGTTCCAACGAACTCCTGGAGACGCGCGTGGACGAGCGCACGCGCGAAGTACGGTCGGCCATCGACATGTTGCAGTCGTTGATCGACCTGGCCCCGCAAGCGATCGTGACCACGGACCTCGACTGGCGCGTTACCCGCTGGAATGCTGCTGCGGCGCAGCTGTACGGATGGCCCGCGGCCGACATTGTCGGCGCCGTGGTGCCCTTTGAACCTCCTGAGCGGGCGGCCGAGTTCGCAGCCGTGCGTACGCAGCTGGCCGCCGGCGATGTGATTGGTCCGCTCGAGGTGGAGCATGTCCGCCGCGACGGCCGACACGTCAGCGTGCTGCTGGCGGCAAACCCGTTGCGAGATTCTGACGACCGCATCGTTGGCTACGTCTCCGTCGTCACTGATCTGACCGAGCGGAAGTCGCTGGAGCTTCAGCTCCGACACGCGCAGAAAATGGAAGCCGTTGGTCGACTTGCCGGCGGAGTGGCACACGATTTCAACAATGTGTTGACCGTGATTTCCACATCAACCACGTTGATCAAGGACGGCCCGCTTACCCCCGATCAACTGAATGAGGTCGAGCAAATTTCCGCGGCCGCGCTCAGGGCCAGCGCCTTCACACGTCAGCTCCTCACGTTCAGTCGCCGTCAGATCGTCAAGCTCGAGCCCGTGAAGCTGAACGACGTGATTGGCGACATCGAGAAGATGCTCCGTCGGTTGCTCCGGGCGAACATCTCCTGCGCATTTGAACTGGGCCCAGACGTGGGACTCGTCGTCGCGGACGTCACACAACTCCAACAGGTCATCCTCAATCTCGTGGTGAATGCCTCCGACGCCATGCCGAACGGCGGCGACCTCACCGTGAGGACCGCGGGCGTCGTGCTGGACGATCGGTACGCGCAGACCCACGCTGGCGTACGGCTCGGCGCTTATGTGTTGCTGACGGTCACGGACACCGGTATCGGCATGGACTCAGCCACAGCCAACCGAATATTTGAACCGTTTTTTACGACCAAGGAGTCCGGTCAGGGCACCGGCCTCGGGCTTGCCACCACTTATGCCGTCGTGTCCAACCTTGGGGGCCACATCGACCTCGTGACGTCACCCGGGGTCGGCACCACATTCAAGGTGTACATCCCCGCGTTGCCTGCGGACGCCGCGACGGCTTCCATGACTCAGCCGATCGCGCGTGAAGCGACGGTGGCCGCTCAAGGTAGCGAAACGATCCTCCTGGTCGAAGACGAAGCTGCCGTCCGTCTCATGGTACGACGGACCTTGCTGCGACTGGGTTACAACGTGATGGATGCGCCGGACGGAAACGCTGCGCTGACCCTGGCCGAGGCGTACGACGGCCCCATTGACGTGCTCGTGACCGATATCATGATGCCACGAATGGACGGGCGCGCGCTTGCCGACAAACTCGCCCGGGTGCGGCGCGACATCCGCGTAGTATTCATTTCTGGCTACACAGATGAGACGGTCAATCGCATCGGATTGGTGCGTTCGGGGCGCACATTCGTGCAAAAGCCGTTCGGCGCTGATCGCATCGGCCGCGCCATTCGCGAGATGCTGGCGGAACCGGTCACGCCGTCGGCCGAACCGCCGTAGACGGTCGCCGGGTGCAATGACGCTGCGCCGGGCCAGCCTTTGCCGTGGTAACTTTAACAATGCCTAAACCACCGAAGAAATCTTCCTCCCTCCGCGACGGCGATCCGTGCATCGTGATTGGAGGCACCCACGCGGGCAAGTCCGGCACGGTCCGCGACATCAAGACCAGCAAGACCGGCCACGCGACGATCACGGTGGTGCAGGTCAGCGGTGTGCGGTTCAAGACACTCGCGCGAAATGTCGAGGTATCGCACGGCAAACCCAGTGCCCGCGCCAAGTCATAGGTGACCGCCGCACAAGACGCTCCGAAGTTCTTCGCGACTGCCGCGGCGTTCCGCCGGTGGCTGGCCAAACACGCCGCGTCTGAGCGCGTGCTGATCGTCGGCTTTCACAAGGTGGACTCCGGTTTGCCAAGCATGACCTGGCCCGAGTCCGTGGACGAGGCGCTCTGTTATGGCTGGATCGATGGCGTCCGCAAGCGTGTTGACGCGCAGAGTTACCAGATTCGCTTCACGCCGCGCCGGCCGAGCTCCATCTGGAGCGCGATCAACATCGCCAAGGCCGAAGCGCTGCGCACAGCTGGCAAAATGACCGCCGCCGGCGAGCGCGCATTTGCGCATCGCACGGACAAGAAGTCGGTCGTCTACGCATACGAACAAGACAGCGAGGCGGCGCTCTCACCCGCTGAGCGTGGAGCATTCAGGAAGGCAAAGGGATCGTGGACGTATCTGCGGAGTTGCCCGCCGAGCTACCGGCGGCTGGTGCTGCACTGGATTGTGAGCGCCAAGAAATCGGAGACGCGGGCGAAACGGCTGCAGAGGGTGATAGAGGCGTGCGCGGCACATAAACGGCTCTAGCGCCTCGCCTCCCCCGCCTCAGAAGCGCTATTTTCACACGGCCCAGTCCCCCACCCAATGTCCGCGACTCTCGACCGCCTGAAGGCTGCACTCGCCGCGGCAAATGCCGGCTACCGCGTTGACCGTGAGGTCGGTGCGGGCGGGATGGCAACGGTCTTTCTCGCCGACGACGTCAAGCACAATCGCAAAGTCGCCATCAAGGTCCTCAAAGAGGATCTTGCGGCATCCGTGGGCGGCGCGCGCTTTCTGCGCGAAATCCAGATCGCCGCGCAGCTGCAGCATCCCAACATCCTGCCGCTCCTCGACTCGGGCGACGCCGACGGTCTTCTCTACTATGTGATGCCGTATGTGGACGGCCAGTCGCTGCGGCAGCGCCTCGCGCACGAACGCGAGTTGCCGATCGGCGAGGCGGTACGACTGCTCGTGGAGATCGTGGACGCCCTCGCGCACGCGCACGCCAGGGGCGTCGTGCATCGCGACATCAAGCCCGACAACGTGATGCTCTCGGGGCGGCACGCCCTCATCACGGACTTCGGTGTCGCACGCGCGGTGGGCGAAGCCACGGGTCGCAACACGGTCACCTCGATGGGGGTCGCGCTCGGCACGCCAACCTACATGGCGCCCGAGCAGGCGGTGGCCGACCCCAACGTGGACCAGCGCGCCGACATCTACGCTGTGGGCGTTGTTGCATACGAACTCCTCGCGGGCCGGCCGCCATTTAACGGCGCCACGCCGCAGCAGGTGCTCGCTGCACACGTCACAGAGAAGCCCGACCCGGTCTCTCGCTACCGGCCCGGTGTCGCGCCCGCGCTCGAAGGCGTGATCATGCGTTGCCTCGAGAAGCGCGCCGCCGACCGCTGGCAGAAGTGCGAGGATCTGCTCGCCGCGCTCGAACCGCTCGCGACGCCGAGTGGCGGCACGTCACCGACAGCCGCGCGCCTCGAGCCGGTGGCGCGCGCCACTTCAATGAAGTGGGCGCTGATTGGCGCCGGAGTTGTGGCCGCAGCCGCGATTGGCTGGTTCGCGCTCGCCAGACGAGGCGGACCCGAATTCTCCATCGGGCGCTCCGAGGCGCTCACGACGGACGTGGGCCTCGAGATCCACCCGGCGCTCTCCCCTGATGGCAAGTTCGTGGCCTACGTCGGCGGGAATGCCACCACATTGCGCGTCTTCGTGCGCCCGGTGGGCGGAGGGCGAGCGATCCCACTCTCCGACGACACCACCGCGTTCGAAGAACAGCCGCGCTGGTCGCCTGACGGCACCCAACTCCTCTTTCTCACGCAGCAGGGCGCGCATATCGCGCAGGCTTTCGGCGGCGGCGGCGCAGCGCGACTGGTCATTCCGAGACGGATCGGGTTCCTGCGCACGGCGAGCTGGAGCCCGGACGGAAAGGAGATCGTGTATTCCCTTGGCGACTCACTCTTTCGGGTCGCCGTTGCCGGCGGCACGCCTCGCTTCGTGTACAAGGGTGGCGACCTGACCGCATGCGACTGGTCACGCGATGGGAAGTGGATCGCCTGCGCGTCGGGCAATTCACAGTACATCGGTGCCGGCAGTCAATTCGGAAATGTCGCGCCGAGCGCGCTGCTGCTGATCCCACCGGACGGTGGCGAGGCGGTTTCGTTGACGGACACTACGGCGTTGAATCACACACCCGTCTGGGCCGACGACGGACGCCGGTTGCTATTCATCTCCGACCGTGACGGACCGCGCGATATCTATGAGATGGAGATCAGCTCGGACGGAAAGCCTGCGGCGCCGCCCGCCCGGCTCACCACGGGGCTGAACGCGCACTCGGTGACCGTGTCGGCGGATGCAGATCGCGTGGCGTACGCGGTCTATCTCCCGCGCTCGAACGTCTGGTCCCTACCGATTCCGGCGAGTGGCCCGATCAACGCCGATGCTGCGACCCGCGTGACGACCGGCAATCAGGTTGTCGAGGGAATTGCGGTTTCCGATGACGGCAAATGGCTGATCTACGATTCGAGTATTTCCGGCAACGCGGACATCTGGCGCGTGCCGGTCGCGGGCGGTACGCCGCAGCGCCTGACGGGCGAGCCATTTGGCGAGTATTCCCCAGACCTTTCGCCCGATGGCACCCGGCTCGCATACCACGCATTTCGCACACCGGGGCTCCGTCAGGTGGAGGTACGCCCGGTTGACGGTGGTCCGGTTGAGCGGATGACTCCCGCCCAACACCAGCAGTCCAACCCGCTCTGGTCGCCCGACGGCACGGCGATCGCGTACTTCATTTTGGACTTTCCATTCGCTGGCTGGGTAATCCGGCAAACCGAGTCAGGCGTGTGGGGCGCACCGGTGAAGCAGTGTGAGTGCGCGATTATGGGCTGGCTGAGCGCCACCAGCCTCGTGACGGGCCACATCGCCCTGAGCCCAATAGGGCCAGTCGTGCGTCTCGCAGAGCGCGACGTGGTTAGCGGCACCGAGCGCGTGATCCGTGATTCCCCGATCGGCCCTGACATGCCTCAGGGTGGAACGCTGAGCCCTGACAGCCGTGTGATTTTCTACAAGACGTCGCCGCCCTCAGGGCAGCCGACGATTTGGATGGCGCCCGCGGCTGGCGGAGCTCCCCGCTTGCTGGTGCGATTCACGAACCCCGACCGACCGTCGTACCGGGCCAGCGTGGTGGCCACGCGGACGCATCTCTTCTTCACGATCGACGAACGGCAGGGCGACATCGCCGTGGCCGCACTCACCCGGAGCCGCTGATGACCGAGGCGAACACTGCGCGCAGACCGTGGCATCTCTGGGTGGTCGGGATACTCGGCGGCCTCTGGAGCGTGATCGGCTTGATGTCGCTTATGGTCACGCAGCTCAACGTCGAAGCCGTGATGAGCGGGTTTCCACCCGAGCAGCGCGCGTACTTCGATTCGTTCCCCTTGTGGGCCGATGGGCTCTGGGGAGTCGGCGTGTTTGGTGGCGTGATCGGTTGCGTCGCATTGCTGCTCCGCAATCGCCTCGCGTTTCCGCTCCTGGTCTTGTCCGCGATCGGGGCGATTGGCTCCAATCTCGGCGGGCTGTTTCTGCTCGGCGGATATGAAGTGATGGGCAAAACCGATGGTTTGGGCTTCTCGATGATCCCCATCGGATTCGGCGTGGGGATGGCGTACTACGCGGGGGCGATGCGCCACAAGGGCATGCTGAGGTAGAGCGGAGTGCCGAGGGAATGGATTGCATCCCTCAACCAACCTTCGTTTTTGCGCGTATCACTTAGTCCGCCTGCACTCGCTGGACCACCGAGGACATCACTACCAATGACTGACTCCCCAGACGAACCCACCGATCGCCGCGAATTCCTCGGCAAAGCCGCTCTCTCTGCGGTGGCGCTTGCGGCGGTTGCTTGCGCGCCTCCGGCAGCTGCCGTCGCGACTGCTCCGGCTCCCGCGCAAGGCCAGAGCGCAACTCCAAATCCTGCTGACGGCCCACCGCCGATTGTGCCGGCTCAGTGGGATAACTCCTGGTTCGACAAGCTCAAGACACGCCACAAGGCCGTGTTTGAACAGCCGCAGCTGGATTACGGGAGTGCAGTGAGCCTCGCACAACGCTGGATCAACGGGATGCGCGACGCAGGTGTTGCCAAGGCCGGCGAGTTCCAAGCCGTGTTCGTGTTACGCCACGAGGCGGTGCCGATGCTGCTGAACAACGCGATGTGGGAGAAGTACGGCATCGGCGAGGCGCTCAAGTTCAAGACGTTCAGCGAGACGATCCAGACGCGAAACCCCATCGCCGAGGCACCGCCGCTGCCGGCAGGCCGCGCAGCGCGCCCGGATGACCCGATGCGCCCGCAGGCCAACATCCCCTGGTTCACGGCGCACGGACACATCACGCTGGGCTGCAACGCCGCGTTCAATGCGTTCGCCGCGCAAACGGCGAACCGGGTGAAGGCAGATCGTGCGGCGATCTTCGCGGAATTCAAGGCGAACCTGCTGCCCGGCGTCATCCTGCAGCCCAACGGGATCTACGCAACGCTGCGTGCGCAGGAAGCGGGATGCACGTACATGCGGGCCAGCTAGCGACGCACACGGCTCCATCGCGGTAGACGGCACCCCGATTACGATTCGGGGTGCCGTTTTCCTTTCCGCCCACCATCAAGACGCAGCGGCTGCTGCTGCGCCCGTGGCGCGTGGAAGACGCGCCGCGGATGAAGGCGGCGATCGATGCCAATCTCGATCACCTTCGCGCGTGGATGCCCTGGGCGTTGAATGAACCGTCGCCGCTTGAGGACATCGCGACACGCATTGCGATGTTCGCCGAGGAGTTTGAAGCGGGCAGCAACGGCGTCTACGCGATCTTTTCGCGTGACGGAACCGAGGTTATTGGCGGCACGGGACTGCATCCGCGGATCGAGAGCGGACTCGAGATTGGCTATTGGATTGCGCGGGCCCACACCCGCAATGGGTATGCCACCGAGGCCGCGCGCGCGCTCACGGAGTCAGCGCTCACGATGCCCGATGTTGCCGCGGTGCAGATTCGCTGCGACCCGCGCAACATTGCCAGCGCCGGCGTGCCGGCCAAGCTCGGCTACCGTCACATCAAGACCTTCAACGACCCCGACATTCTCGTGGATGGATCGCCGCGAGCGACGATGGTGTGGCAGATTTCAGCGCATGACCAACATCCCCACCTGCGCCCTGCGCCTCCGCGCCGCGCTCGACGCCGCTGAACCCGCCCTGCGCGCCATCTCCAGCGCGGCATCAGCAGAACCCATGGCGCCCGGCAAGTGGTCGCCGCGCCAGATCATCGGGCACCTGATCGACTCGGCGACCAACAACCATCAACGGTATGTGCGTGCGACGCTGCAGGATGACCTGGTGTTTCCAGGCTACGAGCAGGAAGCCTGGGTCGCACTGCAGCGGTACCAAGAGGCGAACTGGCACGAACTACTCGCCTTCTGGCTGGCGTACAACCGGCACATCGTCACCGTCATGAGTGCAGTGCCGGCAGAGGAACGACTTCGCGTGCGCGCGCGGCACAATCTCGATGAGATCGCCACGCAGGCGCCGGCGACGCCAGAGCAGGCGACGCTGGATCACCTCATGAACGACTATGTCGTTCACCTTGAACTTCACTTGCGCCAGATACTCGGCGCGACCTGGAGCGCGGAGACTCGTCGCGCGTGATTCCCTGCCTGATTGGGCTGCCCTACGACGCGAGTTCGTCGTTCCGGCGCGGGCCTGCTCTCGCGCCACCGCAGATTCGCGAGGCACTGTACTCCGACGCCGGCCATCTTTGGACCGAAGCCCTGCAGGACCTTGGCGCCGAGGGCGGACTGCAGGACGCCGGCGACCTCACGATTCCTGACGGCCCAAAGGGACGTGAGCTGATTGAATCCGCCATCGGGATCGTGCTGCATAAGGGGTGGGGCCCGATTGCGCTTGGTGGTGATCACTCGGTGACCTACCCGGTGCTGCGCGCCATGCATGCTGCGCATCCGTCACTGAGCATCGTCCATCTTGACGCGCACCCCGACCTGTACGACGAGTTTGAGGGAGACCGGTTTTCGCACGCCTGTCCGTTTGCACGCATCATGGAAGAGGGTCTCGCCAAGCGACTGGTGCAGGTGGGAATCCGCACGATGAACGCGCACCTGCAGGAACAAGCGACGAAGTTGGGCGTCGAGGTGATTGACATGCGCGCCTGGATGCGCGGCGAGCGGCCAGTGGTGAGCGGACCCGTCTACCTGTCGCTTGACCTCGACGTGCTCGATCCTGCGTTCGCGCCGGGGCTGTCGCATCGCGAACCCGGCGGTCTCTCGGTTCGCGATGTGCTCGGCGTGATACAGTCGATGAAGGGCACGCTGGTGGGCGCGGACATCGTGGAATGCAATCCCCTGCAGGACACGAGCGGCCTGACGGTGGCCGTCGCGGCGAAGTTCGTGAAAGAGATTGCAGGGCGGATGCAGATGGGGTCAGTCGACTGACTCTGGCAGGAGCCATTTGACACCGGCTCATTGGTTACCGTAACGTTGCGTAGGCCCGATCGCGGCGGACGCCGACGGGCGGTGAATCACCTTGCGGAGGAGAGACGCAACATGCATTTGCGACGAATTGGCGCGTGCACAGCGGTCGCCCTGACGCTGTTCCTTTCAGGATCACGGCTGGGCGCGCAGGCGGGAACGGTTTCAGGCGTGGTCACGGACTCCAGCTCCGGTTCGCCCATCGTGCAGGCGCGGGTCATTCTCTCGGGCACCCGGACCGGCGTGGTAACGAACGACAACGGGCGCTACACGATCACGGGACTCCCTGCGGGCACGGTGATCCTGGAATTCAGTCGTATTGGCTACACGCCGCAGAAGGTCACGCTGAACATCGGCGCAACCCCTGCACCGGCCACAAATGTGGCCCTCGCGCAGGCCACGTTCTCACTCGATGCCGTGGTCACGACCGTCAGCGGACTTCAGCGCAAGGTGGAGTTGGCGAACTCGACCACGCAGATCGCCGTTGCCGATCAATTGAAAGAGTTGCCGATCTCCAACATGGGCAGCCTTCTCTCCGGGCGCGCCGCCGGGGTGCAGGTTGTGCAGACTGGCGCCACCGGGACAGGTTCGCGCATTCGCGTGCGCGGGCAGAATTCCTTCTCCCTGAGCAATGACCCGATCGTGATGATTGACGGCGTCCGGGCGACGTCGGCGACCGGAAACTCGCTCGGCGTCGGCGGGTCCGGATCCTCGCGGCTTGACGACCTGAATCCAAACGAAATCGAAACTATTGAAGTGGTCAAGGGGCCATCCGCTGCGACGCTCTATGGAACCGAAGCCGCCAACGGCGTCATCGTGATCACGACCAAACGCGGTCGTGCCGGCCAGACGCGGTATTCGCTGTCGATGGAGGCGGGTACGATCTCCAACACCGCGAAGTACCCCGACCTTTGGTCGCTCTGGGGCAAGACCACTGCGGCACCACCGGTGTCGAACATCTGCCTGCTGACTGCCGTTGCGGCCGGCACGTGCACGGTGGACTCGCTGTCGCATGGCAACGTGTTGAACACGCCGGGTTTGACGCCGATTGGCACAGGCGAACGTCGGCAGTATTCACTTCAAATGAACGGCGGCTCTGACGCCATCCAGTACTTCGTCTCAGGTCAGACCGAGACCGAGACCGGCATCTACAAGATGCCGGATCGCGAAATCAGCCGACTGGTCGAGCGCCGCGGCATCTCGTCACTCCCTGGTGACCAGATGCGGCCAAACGCGCTGGCGCGCAACAGCCTGCGTGTCAACCTGTCGGCTCGGCTCTCGTCCAAGCTCAATGTTCAGACCTCGTCGGCCTACATTAATAGCGAGCTACGGCTGCCCCAGAACGAGGACAACAGCAACGGCTTGATGGTCGCGGCCGTTGGCGGCACGTGGCGCGGCGACTTGCGCGATGCCCAGGGCGATTCACTGCGCGGCTATCGCTCCTTCATGATGGGAGACGTACTCTCCCAGACGACCACGCAGGCAATCAACCGCTTCATCAACAGCATTGCGGCGCAGTTCACGCCGACCAGTTGGCTCAACGCGCGGGCGACCGTGGGTACGGACTACACGCTCCGCAACGACCTGTTTCTTGCCAAGGTTGGGGAAGGACCCAACGCCGGCACGACACGGACCGGGTCCATACAGAGCCTCCGCTCCGAGCTCAATCAGCAGAGCGTGGATATCGGCGCCACTGCCTCGTTCAACCTGCTGCCGTGGATCACCTCCAAGTCATCGGTCGGCATGCAGTACCTGCGCAACGCCGTGGGCACAACGGCCGGCACGGGAATCGGGTTGCCGCCTGGTGGCGTAACGGTCTCGGCGGCGGCCACCCGGTCGAGCACGCAGTCGGATTCGGAGAAGCGAACGCTTGGCTACTACTACGAGCAGCAGATCGGCTTCAATGATCGGCTCTTCATCACTGGCGGCGTACGACGCGATGCTGCCAGCGCATTCGGCAAGGAACTCAATGCCGTCTACTACCCGAAGTTCGGCGCCTCGTGGCTCGTATCGAATGAGAGTTGGTTCCCCAGCCCGGACTGGATGACTTCGTTGCGCGTGCGCGGCACCTATGGCGCATCAGGCCAGATTCCTGGCGCCACGGCAGCAGTGCGGTTCTACAACGCCAATGCCACGACGCTCTCCAGCGGCGGCGACACGCCAGGCGCATCGCTGGGTTCGCTCGGCAACGCCTTACTGAAGCCGGAGTTTTCGGCTGAGACCGAGTTCGGGTTCGACTTGACCGTGTTGGATGGGTGGGCGAACCTCGACATCACACACTACAACAAGAAGACTACCGACGCGCTCATCAGCAGGCTCATTGCCCCCTCGCTGTCTGGATTGACCACCCAGTTCGTGAATGTCGGGAGCGTCCAGAATTCGGGCTTCGAGGTCAGCTACACCCAGCGGATCCTCGACCGCAAGGACATCGCGTTCGACCTTGGCATCACGGGCTCAACGAACAAGAACCGGATGCTCAAGCTGGGCGAGGGCATCTCGCCGATCGCGTCGGGCAACCGGAACACGCAGCGCAACCTTCCGGGGTACCCGCTCTACGGTCTCTGGGACAAGAACATCACGTTTGCTGACGCGAACAACGACGGGATCATCGTGCTAAGCGAGATGACGTTCAGCGACACTGCCGTGTACCAGGGTACGACCTTCCCCACGCGCGAAGTGGCCTTCACGCCGTCCATCGGCCTGCTCAACAACAAGCTGCGCATCTCGTCGCAGATCGATGCCAAGTGGGGCTTCAAGAAGTTCAACAACACGCTGCGTCACCAGTGCATGAATGGTGTGTCGTGTCGTGGGCGGTATGACAAGTCAGCCTCCCTGCAGGAACAGGCCTTTGCACTGGCCACCTCGCAGTCGGTCTACACCGGCATGTTCGAGGACGGCGCGTTCACGCGCTGGCGCGAGGCGTCGGTGAGCTACGAGCTTCCGTTGGAATGGGCGCGCATGATGCGTGCGCAGTCCTGGTCGGTGATCCTGACCGGCCGCAATCTCGGAGTCCGCACGAAATACTCGGGAGTGGATCCCGAAGCGGCGCAGTCCAACAGCGACCAGCGCGGCAACGAGGAGTATTTCTCGACCCCACCGCTGCGGATGTTCACGCTGCGATTCAACTTCGGCTTCTGAGGCGACTCTCCATGCGAACACATATTCTCGCTCGCCGGGCCCGTCGCCTCGCCGTTATGACGGGCGCCGCCCTGGCGATGGTCGCCTGCAGCAGCAAAATCCTGGAAGTAGAAACACCTGACGTGCTCTCTGCATCCGCACTCGGTGGCTCGCTCGGCGCGACGACGCTGCGCAACGGTGCGTTGCAGGACTTCACGGTCGCGTTTTCCGGAACGATAGACGGATTTGTCATGTCCACCGGCAACATGGGTGACGAGATCCAGACGTCGGACACGTTCGCGGATCGGTACTTCACCGATGGCCGCCGCCAGACCGAGATTCTTGGTGGCGCCACAAACACGATGTACAATAGCTTGCACCTTGCGCGTTCTGACCTTGGGGCAGCAATCAGGGCCTGGACGGCGACCAAGTCGGCCACAAACGCAGCCGCCAAGGATTCACTGAGCGAGCTCTATACCATGCGAGGCGTCACGGAGAACCTGTTCGCTGAGGCGTATTGTTCCGGCGTTCCGTTCAGCAACGTGACCGACGCGGGTGAGTTCGAGTTCGGCACGCCGTTGACGACTGCACAGATGCTGTCACGGTCCGTGGCGTCGATCGATTCAGCCCTGACGCTGGTGACAGGCAACAACTTCAAGTTCTTTGCTCAGGTGAGCAAGGGTCGGGCGTTGTTGAATGCCGGCTCATATGCGGCGGCCGCCACTGCGGTTGCCGGTGTGCCGACGAACTACAAGTACACACTGTTCCACTCCGTCGCCACCGGACGCCAACAGAATGGTATCTACAACGGGACGTTTGTCGCGGGCTCGCGGTACACCGTGGGCACGCGTGAGGGCACGAACGGGCTTGATTACCTGACGACGCCCGCGGACCCGCGCGTACCCTGGACGCCGTCGACGCGCACGGGATTCGATGGCACAAGCCGCAACCTGCCGGTGGAGCAAAAGTACCCGGCGCAGGGGTCGTCCGTAGTGCTGGCAGACGGCATCGAAGCGCGGTTGATTGAGGCCGAGGCCCGTGTGCAGGGTGGTGCGCAGGCCGATCGCGACGCCATGTTCGCGCTCCTCAACACCTTGCGTGCGACCGGGCTCGCGACGGCCATCGCCCCGCTCGCGGCATCGCCAACATCGCAAACGGCAGCAGTGGACATGCTGTTCAAGGAGCGCGCGTTCTGGCTCTGGTTGACCGGGCATCGATTCGGCGACATGCGGCGGCTGATCCGACAGTACGGCCGGGCGGCGAACACCGTGTTCCCGATCGGCAATCTGGCGCTCCGGCCGAGCGACAGCTACGGCACCGATGTGACGTTCATCATTCCGTTCCCGGAACGAAACAACCCATTGTTCAACGGGTGCCTGGACCGGAATCCGTAGCAACAGCTGGATCGATGCAGCGGCGGGCGGGCCAGCAATGGTCCGCCCGCTGTGCTTTGGGGCGGAGGCGTGCCAGATTCGTACCACTTTCCCTTTCACGAGCCGATGGCCAATGAACAACAAACAACGCCACACGATCACCCGACTTGGTACCTTCGCCATCCTTTTCGTGTGCGCGACCACAGCCGGAATCGCCCAGTCACCCGGTTCGCTTCGTTCCTACGCGCCGGCCGAGCCGGATCGGATTGCGATCCAGGCGGTGGTGGATTCCGCCCTCACGTTCATCACGAGCAGCGACGCGATCGGCCTCACCGACCTGATGCTGCCTGAAGCGCAGACGTATTCGTCGCGGCAGCGCGAAGGGCGGTGGGCCTACGCGATGCGTACGCGCGACGCTGATCGCGCGCGCACTCGCGGAGCCCAAGTCGTTGAGCGAGGATGGGCCACCGAGATTCGTATCTCGGGACCAATCGCGATTGTCTGGCTGCCCTACGACATCTACGTCAACAATGCGTGGTCGCACTGTGGCGTGGACGTCCTCACCATGATCAGGGTGGAAACCGCCTGGCGGATTGCCAACTTCACGTACAGCGTGGAACAACCGCCGGCGTGTGTTCCCCATCCCAGCGGACCGCCTCCGGGAATGAAGGCGCCGTAGCGGGCCAACCCTGCCAGCTCCGCACAGCACGAATTCCCGATGACGCGCCGCATTCTCGCCATGACCGTTGTCGCCTGCGTATTGGCGCGGACGGTGGCATCGCAGTCGGCGGGTGGGGTGACCGTCACCTTTCTCGCGAACGAAGGGGTGATGCTCGCGGGCGGCGGCAGGAAGGTCTTGATCGACGCACTGTTCGAGCGGTACAGCACCGGATTTGCGCTCGCTGCCGATTCCACGCGCGCGGCGCTCGCTGCAGCGCGGGCGCCATTTGATTCGGTCGATCTCTTGCTGTTCACCCACCAGCACGGCGACCACTTTCATCCGGCACCGACAGCAGCGCATCTCCGGGCGAATTCACGCGCAACTCTGGTCACGTCGGCACAGGTGATCGACAGCATGAAACGGGGAGCGCCGGGCGTTGCTGTTCCGCCACGCCAGCTGGTGGCACGCACCACACCGCCCGGGAGCCGTCGCCGGGAGACGATCAACGGCGTCGCGGTCGAGATGCTCGGCATCGCGCACCCGGGTCAGCGTAACCGCGGCGTGGAACACCTCGTGTATGTCGTGGAGATTGGCGGTCGGCGTGTGCTTCACGCGGGCGACGGCGAATTCACCGAAGAGGTGTACCAGGCGTTCCGGCTCGACACCGTGCGCATTGACGTCGCCCTGTTGCCGAATTGGGTCGTAACGAGCGCCGAAGGGAAACGGGTGATCGAGCGCTGGATCAAACCGCGTCAGGTGGTTGCGATTCACCTTCCGGATGGCGCGGGCGCGACCACAACGGCCGCGGTGCAGGCCGCGTGGCCCGGCGCGCATGCATTCCATCGATCACTGGACAGGCGGACCTGGTAGCTCTGCGGGGTTGGCGCCGCGACTGAGCGCGGGACCATATTGCGGCGGCGTCGGCCGCCCTACCCACTCCGCTGAGGTTGTGAATGCCCGTGACTCGCATCCCCCGAGCGAGCCTGCACTCGCTACACCTCGCCACTGCGCTGCTTGTCGCTGGCTCTGCCGGCTTAGCACACGGACAGGCGAGCAAGACCCTCACCGAGCTGGTTGGCAAGGCCGTGCCGGGGCTCGACGCGATTGGCGTTACGAACGTGCAGGTGGGCGAGGGCTACTTCAGCGGCTCCGTCCCGGCACTCGCGGTCCCAGGGCAGACCGGCGACGTGCGGATCAGCGGATTCATCACGGGCAATACGAAAGAGTTCGCGATCGTCATCAGCCTGCCGACGTTCAAACTCACGTCGTATGTGCCGGGGCTGACGGGCACCGGGCTCGACAACCTCGCGTTCAGCGGAGCGAAGTTCGTCATCGCACCCGCCGGCACAGCTGGAACCACGGTTTCACCACCGAGTGCGATCGCGAGCATCACCGGCGGTTCGCTCACGCTGCCGAACGGCACGGGACTGCAAGGAGGCGTTGACCTCAGCGGCCAGCTCGCGGATTGGTTCAAGAACATCGGCATGCCGACCACGGCGCTACCCATCTCTGGCGGGGTGCCTGTGGGGCTTTTCACAGGCAAGATCGCGGCCGGTCAGGTGGCGCAGCTGCTGTATCCGATGCTCGACCTCACGATCACGGCACCGGCACCCCTGCTGAACTCTGTCCCGGCGTTGATTCCCAACACGCGGTTGTCGGCGCTCTCGCTCCGCGTGGACGGCAAGAGTGGGTCACCAGCATTCACGCTCGCGGGGGCGATCAACCTCGCGGACAACCGGGCGGTCACCATCTCTGCCAAGGCCGGTGGCACACAGCAGGCAGCCGTGCAGCTCACCGCCACCAACTTCAACGTCGCCGACCTCATCGGCGTGTCGGTGCCGGGATTGAATGCGCTGGCGATCACCGGCGTCACGCTCTCTGCGGATGCTATCGAGGCTGACCTGAAGCTCGGCACCATCAGTGCGCGGGCGCAGGCATTCAAGGCAGGCAATGCACGCGGTGTGGCGCTCTCAGCCGATTCGATCAAGTTCTCGAACCTCGTTTCGGCCGCCGCGGGGACGCCGTTGGACGACTTCGTGATTCGCAAACCCACGTGGATCTACACGCAGACGGCGCAGGCGAATGTCTCACTCCCTGCGGATGTGCGCGCGCGACTCGGCGCGGGCGCGCCGTCCAGCCTGCCCGGTGGACTTGGTGTGACCGGACAGTCGTCGTTCGCCGGTGGAATCGGCCAGCTGCTCAGCGGTATCGGCATGCCGTCGGGTATCACGCTGCCGACGAACATTTCGCTCGACCCGAGCATTTTCGGCAAGCCGCCCGCAATGCCCGAAGTGGACCTGAGCTTTCCCGTTGGTGCACTGGGACGGCTGCTTCCTGCCTCGGTCGCGACGATCGGCGGCGGCACGCTGCATATCGTGCACAAGGGCGGCGCGACGACGGTCGGCGTGGCCGCGGACG
>JARIET010000010.1 GCA_031127185.1 Gemmatimonadota bacterium
GCAGGCGCGTACCTATGCGACCGGCCAGCTCTCCACCCCAACCAACAGCGCCCGCGAGTTCTTCTCAGTCCTCCATGTGGTGGACATCGGCTCGCGGACGTATTCGCAGTTCCCACCGGGGTGGGCCGCCATGTTGGCACTGGGATCGCTGCTGCGTGCCGAGTGGTTGATTGGACCTGTGGTTGGCGCGGTAGCCGTATTTGTGTTTGCGCGACTGATTCGCCACCTGCACGGTGGCGATGCACCGTGGCTCGTCGCGTGTGGCGCGCTGGTGTTTGGGCTCGCCCCGTTTGTTGCATTCCAGTTTGGATCGCACATGAGTCACGGCCCGTTCGTGATGTGGCTGCTGACCGCTGTGTTGTTGCTTGCGCCACTGATTGAGAACCGCGTGGAGTCCTCGGGCCAGGCTCGCGTGAAGTACCTGTTTGGCGGCGCCTGTGCCGGTTTGGCGTTTGCAGTCCGACCGCTCGATGGGGCTGCCTTCGTGGTGCCGCTCTTCGCGTGGTTGACGTGGCGTGCCGTGCGCAAGACCGTGCCGATTGCAAGTGTAGTGACAGTCGCCGCGAGCAGCTTTGTACCACTCGCCGCGGTGATGTTTGTCAACCTGAGAACAACGGGATCCGCAACAACGTTTGGCTACGAGGCGCTGTGGGGCGCATCACACGGACTCGGATTTCACGCATCGCCGTGGGGCGATGCACACACGCCACAGCGCGGGCTGGAACTCATTTCGCTGTACGTCACGCGACTGAATGCGTACTTCTTCGAGTCGCCCTTCCCTTCCCTGCTTCCCGTTGCCGTGGCACTGGCAATCAGTGGCCCGCTATCGGCGATCGAACGCCTGTTGCTCGCTGTGGCCGCGATGCACGGTGGACTGTATTTCGCGTATTGGCACGACGGGTTCTATCTCGGGCCGCGCTTTGTTCTTCCATGGATCCCGGGACTGCTACTCGTCACCATTCGCGTTGCGCGACGCATTGGGGATCCGGGTATTTCGCGATCGGTTCGAGCTGGTTTCGCCGGCACTGCTGTCGGTGCTTTCGCCTTGACTGTGATTGTCGCGCTGCCTGTTCGTATTTCGCAGTATCGCTCGGGCCTCTCCTCGATGCGCACCGACTATGGCGCGGCCGCATTGCAGGCGGGCGTGTCGAACGCGTTGGTGTTCGTTCGTGAGAGTTGGGGTGCGCAACTCATCGCACGCCTCTGGGCAATCGGCGTTTCGCGACCTGCAACGGCGACGCTCTATTCTGGAGTGGACGCGTGCGCGCTTGAGCACGCAGTGACGTCGCTAGAGCAGCGCAACATCACCGGCGTCAGTGCTGAGGCCGCGCTGCAACCACTGCTGCGCGATTCTGCTCTTGTTCGCGCGAGCAACGTGTCGCCTGATACGACGGAGCGAATGCTTCCTGGCGCCACGTATGATTCTGTTTGCACCGCTCGCGTGTTGTCGGATCGCGAAGGCTACGTACTCTATCCACCGCTGCTGCTTGATCGCAGATCGGGGAACACGTACGTCCGCGACTTCCAGACACGCGACACTATTATCACCAAGCGTTTCGCTAACCGACCACATTTCCTGCTCAGTCGCGATGGCGTCGATGGAACGGCACGCTTGGTCTGGACGCGACTTGACTCAGGCCGGAAATAGCAGCGCCGCTCGGATAGCTAAGAAGCGTCAATCTTAGTTTGTGCGCGCGGCGCGGCAGTCCACCGACAACTGTCAACACTAAAGTTCTTGTAAATAACGAGTTACGGCGAAAATAAATCATATGTTTGTTTGTGGTCGTCATTGTTTTGTTGTTGTCCTTTTTGTTAGATGTTATTAACCACTCCATCGTCGCACGTTTTGGTCCAATACCTGCCGAGCGATGTTCCACGTGGAACAATTGGGCTTGCGCCAGACGCTTGACTCCGCGTAGGTTGACGAACCCTCAACACGTGGCAGGCGAGATGGCGCGAATTTTTGCCGTAGCAAACCAAAAAGGGGGCGTTGGAAAGACGACGAGCGCCGTGAATATCGCAGCCGGGCTTGCAGCTGCAGAACGGCGTGTGTTGCTCGTGGATAGCGACCCTCAGGGGAATGCCACGAGTGGCATGGGCTGCGCAGGCGGCGACTTTGAGCTTTCAACGTATGATGTACTGCTCGATCCTGGCCTAGGATTGGAGGCCGTTCGTCGCGCGATTCAGTTTGATCACCTGGATCTGTTGCCGGCTACACCCGACCTTGCTGCCGCGGAAGTTGAGCTAGTCGGAGAGGAGGGCAGGGAGCTCCGGATGCGCCGCGCGCTCGAACCGCTCAGGAACAGCTATGACTACATCATCATTGACTGCCCACCGTCTCTTGGGTTACTCACACTAAACGTGCTCGCGGCAGCCGACGGCGTGCTGATTCCCCTTCAGTGTGAGTACTTCGCGCTCGAGGGATTGACGCAGCTCATGCACACCATTGGGATCGTACAACGAAACATCAATCCGTCTCTTGTGCTTGATGGCGTCCTGCTCACGATGTTCGACTCCCGCCTCAATCTTTCGCGTCAGGTGGTCGAAGATGCACGGGCGCATTTTGGCGAAACTGTCCTCAATAGTGTGGTACCTCGCAATATTAGGCTTGCCGAAGCGCCGAGTTTTGGAAAGCCGATCATTGCTTATGATGTAACATCAGCTGGAGCGCAAGCATACCTTGGAGTTGTACAGGAGCTGATCGCCAGGAGCGAGAAGCCGTCAGATCGCCGGCACGAGCTCGCTCTCGCGATTGCCTAAGTAAAATACGTCTAACAAAAAGAGTATATATCATGGCAGGCGACAAAATTAGGCGCTTGGGACGCGGACTCGATGCCCTTTTGGCCCCGACAGCGCCGGGCACGACAGAGCTTCGGTTTCCGACCCGAACTGACGGGGCGCCGGCAACGGGCTTTCGCAGCATACCGCTTGCGGCCATCACTCCCAACCCACTCCAGCCGCGGAAGGCGTTTAGCGAGGCCGAGCTGGCGGAACTTCGGTCAAGTATCGCCTCAAGTGGCCTGCTGCAACCGATCTTGGTCCGGCCCCACGGTACTGGATTCGAGCTGGTTGCCGGTGAACGTCGCTTCCGCGCGGTTCAGTCACTTGGATGGAAGGAAATCCCCGCGCAGGTTCGAGAACTTGATGATCAGGCGGTGCTGACGGTCGCGCTCATTGAGAACCTGCAGCGAAGCGACCTGAATCCGATTGAAGAAGCCGAGGGCTACCAGGAACTCGTTTCCAAGTTTTCTCTGACACAACAGCAGGTCGCAGACGCGGTTGGGCGGGATCGATCGACGGTTGCCAACACACTTCGATTGCTCGCGCTTCCGGTTTCTGTCCGACAGATGTTGCGCGATAGCCAGCTAACGCTTGGTCATGCGAAGGCACTGCTTGGACTTTCCGATCACGCCCGCATGATTGCTCTTGCGGCTGCCGCGGTGGCCGAGGGGCTCACGGTTCGCGAGGTGGAACGCCGGGTTCGTGACACACAACCTCCGACCCGCAAGGCGAAATCTGTTGCAGCGCGAACGGCACCATCGCGACCGGCTGAGGCGCATGTCATCGAAGAAGCGCTGCGTCGGAAGTTCCAGACCGACGTTGCCTTGTCCGTTCAGGCGGGAGGGAAGGGTGACCTTCGCTTTGCGTTCTATTCAGCAGACGACCTCGAGCGGCTACTGGACCTGATGCTGGGTCCAGGACGCGAGATGATCTGATGGGTATCGGACCGGGGACAGCTGAGCGCAACGAACACGGCGACGTTTTTGCGCGCGACATGGGCGCGATGATCGTCCATGTGCAGCGCGAATCCGGTCTGGCACATCGCACGTTCGTGCTCAGTGAGTGGCAGGTGAACGCCTTGCGCATTGCGCGACATCGTGGGGTGCGAGTGGCAATCGCTGTCGTGCTCCTGAGCTGGGGATATCTCGCAATCGAAGCCGCCCGAGTGCCGCTACTTACCACGCGGATCGCGCGAATGGAGCAGGACGCGCTGCGACTGGACACCCTTCAGCAGGCACTGACGGAACTGCAGGCGCGGTATGAACAAGTGCAAGCGATGCTGAGCAGACCGGCGGTGGCTGGCGCTGGAGTTGGCAGGCAGGATTCGACCGCATTACCGAAAGTCCGCGCTCGCGCACCTCAGTGAATTTTCAGGTCACGACCAAGGAGGATTTCAATGGCCATGTTTGGAAAGGATCAGCCAACGCGCCCTGAACAGCGCGCTGCGAATGGGCCGGTGGAGGCCGTGTTGTCCATCATTGCCGGCGGCATGCGCATCACGGGCGATGTCGAGACGAGCGGCGTATTGAAGGTGGACGGTGAGATTCATGGATCGATCACCGGAGCGCGACAGGTGCTGTTGGGTCGCAGCGGCGTGATTCACGGAAACATTTCGGCCGGCGAGGTGGTTGTCGGCGGCGCGGTAGAGGGATCTGTGTCGGCGATCGACCGTCTGGAACTTCAGGCCACTGCGTCCGTGGCTGGCGACATCGACACGCGCTCGATTGTTGTGACCGAGGGGGCCAAGATCAACGGCGTTGTTCGCATGACTGACGTAGCCACGCGGCTGCAAGAGCCGCTGAAGATCGCCCGTGGCTAGTTGCATACTTTAGTTTACAAATTACTGATAACTTGTTTTATAACTGAGAGTTGCGTGACTCATTGTAGGCTGATGGTGTTTCTCGCCGCCATTGTGACCAGCGCCTGCGGCGGCGCCAAACCCGATGCGGGTGCCGAGGGCACCGGACTTCGGGTCGCCCTCCTGACCCCCGGGCCGATCTCGGACAAGGCGTGGAATGGCGGTGCTTATGCTGGGCTCGAGCGAATTCGTGATTCACTGAGCGCCAAGATCAGCCACATCCAGGTGAAGACGCCGGCCGACTTCGAGGAAAATTTCCGGCAGTACGCCGCCGCTGGTTACTCTTTCGTCATCGGCCACGGATTTGAATTTCAGGATGCTGCAGCGCGCGTCGCCGGCGAATATCCGAACACGGTCTTCGTGACAACGGGCGGAGAAACCGTTCGCCCGAATGTTGCCGCACTCTCCTTCGCATTCGACGAGCCATCGTATCTCGCCGGAATGGCGGCCGCACTGGCGAGCAAGACCGGCGTTATCGCCGGCATTGGAGGCACCGAGCTTCCCCCGGTAAAAACATCCTTTGCGGCATATACGGCAGGAGCGCAGTTTGTGCGCCCCGATATCCGGATCATTGTGACCTACGTTGGGAATTGGGACGACATGAGCGCCGGTCGTGAGCAGGCGCTTGCGTTGGCGCGACGCGGGGCGGACGTCATTTTCCAGAACGCCGACGCGGCTGGGCTCGGCGTATTTCAGGCCGCGCGTGACACCAAAGGCCTGCTCGTCATTGGATCGAATTCAAACCAGAATGCCGTTGCGCCGGGCCTGACGCTTGGCAGCGTGGTCATCGACATTCCACACGCCTTCTTACTTGTCGCGCGCGAAATTGCCAGCAAGTCATTCGCCCCACGAGTCATTCGGCTGGGTACGGCGAATGACGTGGTGCGCTGGGAACCCGCTGATGTACTCGCGACGCAGATTCCCGCGGCCGCCATGGCGCGTATTGACTCCGTACGTGGCGCCATGCGCGCCGGCACCTTCACGATGCCCGGCGCGCCGTGAGCGTTTCTCTCGACATCGTCGTCGCCCATCTCGACGACTACCTGCGCATTCGTGAGATCGGGGACTATCCGAACGCCATCAACGGCTTGCAAATCAGTCATCGGGGCCCCGTCCATTCAATTGCGACTGCGGTAGACGCGTCTGCGCGCACCATCAAGGGTGCGGTGGCTGCTGGCGCGAACCTGCTGATCGTGCACCATGGGTTGTACTGGAGTGGCCTGCAGCCCATCGTCGGCCATCGCTACGAACGGTTGCGCCTGCTCGTCGACCACGATTTGGCCGTGTACGCGGCACACCTCCCACTTGATGCGCACGCGGAAATCGGTAACTCATGTTTGTTGGCACACGAGCTCGGACTTGCGCCGACGGCCGGGTTTGCGCACCACGAGGGGGTGCCACTCGGCGTGTGTGGCGACTGTGATCTCCCGACTCACGAAATCATTGCATCAGCAGATCGGTTCGCCAGGACACACGGCGGCGCGACGATTGCTTCTGAATCGACTTCGGGGCGGCGCACGCGACGCTGGGCCATTTGTTCCGGTGCGGGTGCAGGAACGAGCACCATTGCCGAGGCCGTTCGACTTGGTGTCGACACATTGATTGTGGGAGAGGGGCCGCACTGGACCGCGGTCGATGCACCAGAGCACGGTCTCGTCGTGGTCTATGCCGGGCACTACGCAACGGAGACACTTGGCGTCCGCGCGCTCGGAGACCGCCTTTCCGCCACGTTTGGACTTTCACACCATTTCGTGCCGGCGCCGACGGGGTTGTGACGGCACTCGCCGATACGCTTGAGCTCCAGAACATTTCCAAGCGGTACGGTTCGACGGTAGCGTTGGCGGGTGCTTCGTTGATCGCCCGCCCCGGCGCGCTTCATGTGTTGCTGGGTGAGAACGGGGCAGGGAAGACCACCCTGCTCCGGGTTGCGAGCGGCCTTACCACCGCCGACGCGGGCTCAATCATTCATCGTGGCCATGCGGTACGGTGGCAGACGCGAGCGGCAGCGCTGAACGCCGGCATCAGCATTGTACAGCAGCACTTCTCTCTGGTGCCCGCGATGACGGTGGCGGAAAATGTGGCACTCGCCGATCGCGGTATGCTCGCGCGCTTCTCGATGGCCTCGGCGGCGGCACATGTCCGGCACCTGTGCGCGGAGGTCGGACTCGACCTAGACCCCGGCGCTACTGTCGGCACCTTGTCGGTGTCTGCGCAGCAGCGAGTGGAAATCGTCAAAACAATTGCACACGGTGCTCCCGTGCTGATTCTCGATGAACCCACCGCCGTGCTGTCTCCGAGCGAGGCCGAGTCGCTCTTTGAGTGGCTTCGTGGTTTTGCCGCGATGGGGCACACTGTGATCGCGATCACGCACCGTATCCGGGAGGCGATGCGCTTCGCCGATTCCATTACGGTGCTTCGCGGCGGAAAGACCGTTTTCGCGTCCGACGGACCGTTCACCGACGACCGCCCGCTTCTTGAAGCCATTCTCGGTGAATCTCGCGGGCTGGATGATCGCATGGTCGAAGTTCCGTCGACACCAGGCTCCGGCTCCGGTCGTGACATTGACGGTGTGGCTGTTTCACTTGCCGGAGTCTCGGTGACCGACGGAAACGGCGTGCCGCGACTTCGTGATGTGAACTGCAGCATCCGGGCCGGTGCAATCGTCGGTGTCGCGGGGGTCGAGGGCGCGGGGCAGCGAGAGTTGCTGCGAGTAATCGCCGGCCGACTTGTTCCGACTGCGGGTAGTGTCGTGCACGACCGCCAGGCCGGGTTCGTTCCCGAAGACCGACAGCGCGAGGCGGTGATTCCAGAATTTTCGCTCACGGAAAATTTTGCCCTTCGGGGCAGCGGCGCGCGGCGCGGCCTGATCCGATGGTCGGTGATCGCGTCTGAGACGAAGGCAGCCATGCAGCGCGCTGACGTGCGAGCAGCGTCGGCCGAGTCGGCTGCGCAGACGTTGTCTGGTGGAAACCAGCAGCGCTTCGTATTCGCGCGGGAGACCGTCGGCGCCCCACGGGTGATCGTAGCCGAAAACCCCACCCGGGGTCTCGATGTTCGGGCCGCCGCCGAGATGGTCCGCCGCCTGCGCGATGCCCGTGATGCCGGTGCGGCGATCGTGGTGTACTCCAGTGACGTCCACGAACTCGTTGCGCTCGCGGATCGCGCCCTGGTCTGCTTCGGGGGCGCCGTGCGCGAAGTCGCAGTGTCTGCCGAAGCCATCGGATCTGCGCTGGTTGGCGCCTCGTGAGCTCGCAACGTCGGGTCGCCCAGCTCTCAACGCCCCTCTTCGCCGTTGGTGGAGCCATAGCCGTAGCCGCCACCATCATCACCCTCGCGGGTCTCGACGCCGGTGCGGCGCTACGCGCCGCAGTTGACGGGGCATTCGGCGATTCATTCGCGGTGCTGTCGGCAACGTTGAAGCGAATGACTCCACTGTTGATGCTGGGAATTGCCGTCGCCGTGGCGTTTCGGGCGGGAGTGCTCAACATCGGCGCTGAAGGTCAGTTTCTCGCGGGCGCGACAGCAGCCACCGCGGTCGCACTGCGATTGCCCGGCAGGTTCGGCCCGCTGGTATTTCTCGCTGCCCTCGCCGCGGGAGCGATTGCAGGTGCCGGCTGGGCGGCGATTGCGGCGTGGCTCCGTCGTCGGTATTTGGTCACCGAGGTCGTGAGCACGCTGCTCCTGAATTTTGTCGCGCTGAACCTCGTGGGTTTTCTCATTCGCGGACCGCTTCAGGAGCCAACGGGAGCGTATCCCCAATCCTCCACGATTCCGGATGTGGGCAAGCTTCCGCTCTTGTTCGCTGAACACCGCCTCCATCTCGGGTTCTTGATCGCGCTGGCAACGGCGCTCGGGACATGGTGGGTGCTGAAGTTCACGGCAGCGGGATTCCGCCTGCGTGCCACAGGTGCATCGCCCGATGCGGCACGAAGCGCTGGGCAGATTCCCGTAGAGCGTGTTCAGGCGATGGCACTCGTGGCCAGTGGTGCCATTGCCGGACTCGCCGGCGCCAGTGAACTCACCGGCGTGACACACGCACTCTACGAAGGAATTTCCCCGGGATACGGTTACACGGCCATCGGCGTGGCGCTGCTCGGTGGCCTCCATCCCGGTGGAATCGTCATTGCCGCGATTTTCTTTGGCGCCCTTGGGGCTGGCGCTGACGCAATGCAGCGCGAGGCCGCTGTTCCTGCCGAATTTGCGTCGGTCGTCGCGGCCATCGTGATTTTGTGCGTGCTGGCCGTTCCCGGCTTGATGGCGCGATTCACGAGCGGTGGCCGTGCGGGAAGCGCCACGTGACCGTTGCCGACGGATTTCTCGAGGCCACCGTGCGCAGCGCGACGCCACTCGCGTTCGCCGCACTTGGGGAACTGATCGCTGAGCGAAGTGGCGTCATCAACATCGGCTTGGAAGGGTCAATTGCCCTCGGCGCATTTGTTGCACTCCTTGCGACGGCGGCGTTCGGACCCGCAACTGGCCTGGTCGCTGGCGGTCTCGCCGGAGCGGCTATCGCGCTGGTCTTTGCGACATTCGTGGTCACGCTCCGGGCACAGCAGGTGCTTGCCGGCACCGCGGTGAGCCTGCTCGGACTCGGGCTCGCGGCGGCATTGCATCGCATCTCCATGATCGGCCCGGACGCGGTGTCGCAGGTCGTGACCATTCCCGTGGTAACGATTCCCGTGTTCTCGCAGATTCCTCTCGTGGGTCCGGCACTCTTCGCACAACCGCTGACGACCTACGCGCTCTATCTATTGTTTCCAACTGCGTGGTTTTTCCTCTACCGAACAGTTGGCGGGGTTGTGGTGAGGGCCACCGGAGAGAATCCGGAAGCTGCCCACGCAAGCGGCCATTCACCGGACGCGGTTCGGTTTGGCGCTGTCGTAGTCGGCGGTTTCTTCGCCGGCATTGGCGGTGCAACGCTTGTCGTCGCGCAGGTTGGAACCTTTTCGGACGGCATGTCTGCCGGACGCGGATTTATCGCCATTGCCATCGTGGCCCTCGGTCGTTGGCATCCCGGAGGTGTCGCCGTGGGGGCGCTCGTGTTCGGCGCCGTAAGTGCGCTGCAGTTTCTCGCGCAGTCGCTCGGCTGGAGCGTGCCGTACAACCTGTTGCTTGCGTTCCCCTATCTGCTCACACTCATCGCAATGGCGGCATTCGGCGGCGTCCAGGCTTCACCTGCCGCCCTGGGACGCGATGGCGCGACACGCCGCTGATTGTCCGCGCGAAGTCTCCGGCGGCACCCACGGACCGACCAGATCCCAGTGCCACGCAGGCGCCCGAACGCCACTCCGTGGATCGCGAAGCGGTCGATACTGCAGTCGTTCGGGGTGAAGCCCGACGGCCAACCCTATCCACTCGAGCCGCGCGAGATCTGACGACACGAGATGGGCCATCCGTACACCGCGCCATGTGTGCCGGTGCAGCCAGAGGCCGCCGGACAGTGCGTGCTCGACGCCAGCCCGCCAAAAACGAAACTCCTGCCAGACCGCCACATAAGTGCGAATCTCGGCAGTTATTGGCACCCGATGAGCCCCTCAACAGTAGCCGGGGACAGCGCGGTGACCGAACCGGTAAAGAGCGCGCAGGTAAGCGGAAACGAGGCCGGATGAGTCGCCTTGGCCGACCAGCCGGCCCCCGTCGCGTCAACAATGCTCAATACGACACCAGGCGACGTTTGCATTTTCAGGAGCGATGCGTTTGACGTGTAGATCGCGTTTTCGAAGAAATACGCTTCCTGTGCCGATGCCAGGTTGCGCAAGTCGGTTTTCAGCGCCGCTGCGTTTGCCTTGCCCTTGGTGTTCTGGAATTTTGGAATTGCAATCGCCGCCAGGATTCCAATGATCACGACAACGATCAACAGTTCAATGAGCGTAAAACCGCGTGGGGTTCGCGATATGCCCGCGCCGCGGTCATCTGCATCGTGCGAGTTGGTGATTGGCATCACACCCTGACTCCGGTGCGTGGGGGCGAAGGACTCTTGCACGAAACCAAGGGTGCAATGCCGATGCCGTTGCATCTGTCAGCGGCAACCCTATGTCGCCTCACTAGTTGCGCACCGGGGGCCTGTTCGGCGAACGCAGCTGCAGCGGGTCGTTTCGCACTGCAGTGCCGCAGACTGCAACATTGTGATAGTTGGTGAAGCTAGGCCTTGGCCTCGAGCCAGTTGTCCCCGATTCCAATATCGACAACGAGGGGAACCCGAAGCTCCACCGCGGTGGTCATGCAACGGTTCACCACCTCGCTGAGTGTATCGATTTCGGTTGGCGGCGATTCGAACACGAGCTCGTCGTGCACCTGCAGCAACATCCGGCTTTCGAGTCCGCGAGCCTTCAGCTCAGCGTGCAGCCGGATCATTGCGACCTTGATCAGGTCGGCTGCAGAACCCTGAATAGGGGAGTTCTGTGCGAGTCGTTCGCCAAACGCGCGGATATTGAAGTTTCGGTCATTGATTTCGGGAATGAAGCGGCGGCGCCCCAGGATCGTCTCGACATAGCCCCGTTCGCGCGCGGTCGCGACCATCTGATCCAGAAAGGCACGCACGCCAGCGAACCGCGTGAAGTAGGTATCAATGAATTCGCGCGCCTCGGCATGTTCAACCTTGATTTGACGCGAGAGCGCGTGAGCCCCCTGGCCGTAGATCGTGGCAAAGTTGATTGTCTTTGCCCGAGATCGCATTTCGCCGGTCACATCAGCCAGCGGCACCCCGAAGATGATTGAGGCGGTTTGGCGGTGGATATCGCCGCCCGCACGAAATGCCTCGACAAAGGCCGGATCTCCGGAGAGGTGTGCGAGCAGGCGGAGCTCCACCTGCGAGTAGTCGGCGGCCAACAGTTTCCAGCCCGTCCGCGGAATGAACCCCCGGCGAATCGCTTTCCCCAGTTCGCGACGAATGGGAATGTTCTGCAGGTTCGGATCGTGTGATGAAAGGCGACCCGTAGCCGCAACAGTCTGGCTGTACGACGTGTGGATACGACCGGTTGACGGATTCACCAGCGCCGGAAGCGTGTCGAGATAGGTGCTCTCGAGTTTTGCAAACTCGCGGTATTCCATGATCAGCGCCGGGAGCACGTGCCCCTCGTCGGCCAATTGCTGGAGTACCGATGCGTCCGTGCTTGGCCCTGTTGATGTCTTCTTCCGCACCGGCAGCTGCATTCGCTCGAACAGGATCGCGGCGAGTTGTCGGTTGGAGTTCACATTGAATCGTTCGCCGGCTTGTTCGTAGATGGCTTCTTCCGAAGCCACGCGTTCCTTGGCAAACCGTGTCTTGAGCGATTGGAACCAGGGGAGGTCGATCGAAACCCCCGTCCATTCCATATCTGCCAGTACTGACAGCAGGGGAAGTTCAACCTCATGAAGCAGCTTCGCCGCACCCGCCTCCGTCACGCGTGGCTCAAGCAGCACGCGCAGGGCGAGGCTCACGTCGGCGTCTGCCGCCGAGTACGACGTGGCGGCGGCAACCGGCACGCGGTCGAATGACACCTGTTGCTTTCCCTTGCCGGCAACTTCGTCATACGTCGTCATTGCCCGTTGCAAGAACTCAATTGACAACGCATCGAGCGCGTGCGACCGACGACCTGGATCCAGCAGGTAGCTTGCCAACATCGAGTCAAAATCCACGCCGGCGAGGACAAGGCCTTCGCGACGCAACACGAGCAGGTCGTACTTGATATTGTGTCCCGTCTTGGCAACGGACGAATCGGCCAGAAGGGCGCGCAGTGGTTCGAGTTCCGGCGACAGCGGGTCGGGCAGGTTCCGCACTGTCGTTTCTCCCGCTGCACTGACCTCACCTCCAAACCCAGAACCGAGGTCCTGCTGGTCCGCTGCTGCAGAGCGGTGGCGGAACGGGAGGTAGAACGCCGTGCCCGGCCCGGTCGCGATGGAGAGTCCAACAAGCCGGGCGCGCATCGGATTCACGACCGGCGGCGCGCCAGCATCGAGCATCGTTTCCGTGTCCACCGCGATCGAGCCGGCTGCGCGAGCCGCGGCAACGACGCGAGCTACGCCTTCGAGTGTGTCGATCGTTTCATATGTCAGAGTCGGCGGTTGTGGCGTCGTGTCAGCCGGGTCAGACGGCATTCCACCGGCGCGCGTCGCAGCTTCTTGCGCGTGGGTGCGAAACTCCAGGCGAATGAACAGGTCCCGAAGCTGCGGCCAATTGGGTTCGCGCACCTTGAGTTGTTCGAGATCCAGCTGCATCGGCAGGTCTGTGCGGATCGTCACGAGGTCTTTTGACATCCGGCCAACATCCGCGTTCGCCGCAAGCGCCGTCCGGGCCCGCGTGGGCTCAACCTCGTCGATGTGGCTCAGGATTTCCTCGAGCGGTCCCCATTTCCCGATGAGCGCGAGGGCGGTCTTATCACCGATTCCCTTGACGCCGGGGACGTTATCTGAACTGTCACCAAGCAGGGCGAGGTAGTCGACGACGCGATTCGCCGGAACTCCCAGCCGTTCGGCAGCATTCGACTCGTCATACCATTTTTCGGTCGTTCGGCCCGGGCGCCCGTGCCACGGATTCAGGATGCTGACCCCAGGACCCACCATCTGTACAAAGTCCTTGTCGCCCGAAACAATCACCGCCTGCAAACCACGCTCTGCTGCCTGCCGGGCGAGCGTTCCAATCACATCATCCGCCTCAAATCCGTCGAGTGACAGGATCGGCACGTGATAGCCCGCGAGGATCTCCGATACTCGTTCTATCCCAGTATCGAAATCGGCCTGTTGCTCCGGCTCAAGCCGCTCGCGTGTTGCCTTGTATTCGGGGTACCGCTCATGCCGGAACGAGAGCCCGGCGTCGTGCACCCAGGCGAGGTATTCGGGGTGGTGCTTGTCGATCAACCGGCGCACGAACTCGAGCGCCCCTCTCGCAATCGCGGTGTTCTCGCCCCGACTGCTCACAAGCTGCTGGTCCGCGAGAGCGAAGAACGCCCTGTAGATCAGTGCATATCCGTCAACGAGAAAGACCCGTCCGCGTTCCGGCGCCGTCATCGCCGAGGCGCTACTGCACTCGCTGGCGCCATGCGGTCATGAAATCCGATTCACTGGTGGTCGTGAGCTTCCATCGCCCGAATCCATTCTGGTCATAGAAGGTCAGCACGATGCTGTAGCGGCGGTACTCCCAGACCTGCTGTCGCCCCTGAGTATTGAGTCCGCGGCCCATCTGCTCGTAAATCTGGTCGGGACGCCCGAGTCCGAGCATCACCTTGCCCCGGTCCGTTTGCCAGCCCGGCAACGTTTCTTCCCGGAAACGGGTGTTCGCCTCGAGCAGGCGGGCAAAATAGTCGCGTAGTGCGTCCGACTGCCCGGACGGATCTGTGTACTCGCGCACAAACGCGGCCCACGCGGCCGGGCGATATTCTGCCGCGGTGTCCTTGAGTGCCTGGAGACGATAGATGGGCGCAAACCACCGGAGGTAGCTCAGCATTTCTTCGAATGATGCGAGCGGAAGATCCGCTCCGAAGCCAACGAAGAATGGAGCGCGGGTGGTATCCGCGGCCCGCGGCGTCCAAACGGACAGTGTCATCGCGCCGATGCCAACGCGGCTGATAGGCACGTTCAACACGCCCGCATGCAGGCCTCCACGTGCGGGAATCGTAACGCTGTCGCGGTAGAGTCCGCGCCCATTCTCTGCACGAACGATGTACTGCAGCAAGCGCGGGCCGCTCTCCCCGCCATACGCCTCGACAACGAACGGAACGATAGAATCGCGTCCGAACGTGGCGCCGCCCGTTGGATTGGCAATGACCTGTGGGAGTGTGCTCAGGCGGGTGCGCATTCCGGCGCGGGCAAAAGATACGGGGGTCGAAAGCCCTGATGTGCCGAGTGTGGGAACCGCCAGGGTCGCGCCGTCTTCAGCCGTGCGTGCGCTCCCATCATCTCGCACCGCTACGGCAAAGTCGTACCGTCCCGGAGGCAGGGTGATGATCTCTTCGTACAGGACGCTTTCGTCAGTCCGCGTCGTCTCCTTGAAGCTCGCAACAACCACATTCTCGTGCGCCTCGATACTCCGAACCGATTCTGCTCCGCTCTTCACGCCAATGGTGATGGTGTACCCCGCGCGAAAGCGATCATTTTCGCGGGCAAAGGTCAGCGCGGCATTCGAAAGGGAAATCGCGACCAGCACGTGCGTGGAATCCGGCGATGGCGTCGCAAAGAACGAGACACTGCCCACGAACGGCATCGGCGCGCCGCGCGCCAGAAGGCCGAGTCGTCGAAAAAGTCCGATCGCGTCATACTGGGGTCCGAGCGCCGTGCGCGCCGACGGCTCAGGACCAGGAGCGCGTGCCGCTGGAGGAGCTCCCGTGCGGCTCCCCCCGCAGGCAGCGGCGGCTCCGAGTAATAAAGCCGGGAGCAGCGCGCGAACACGTCGCGCCAATTGGCGCATCACCGCCCTTTGTTCCATCGCTTTCTGATTCATTCCGTCTACATACCCCAAAGTTCGACCAACCGTTTCGCTTGCTCCAGCCTGTTCCGGTGCTTAGGTTCGCCCCGGTGTCACGTGATCCACTCGCAGGAACCAATGTCGCAGGATACTCCCTTGAGCAGCGGGTCGGCGAAGGGGGGACCGCTACTGTTTATAAGGCCACCCATGGCCAGCATGGAACCGTTGCCCTGAAGGTCCTGCGCGACAAGCTTCGCCAAGACCGGACCGCCGTGGCCCGCTTCCTTCGTGAAGCCTCTTTCGGAACCCGCGTCCAGCATCCCAATGTCGTGCGGACGATTGAACTCGGCCAGTCGCCCGAGGGACTTCACTACCTCGCCATTGAGTGGGCGGCCGGCGAGTTGCTCGAAGGATATGCCAAGCGCTGCGCCCCGCTGCCGGTCGACGAAGTGGCTACGATCGTCACTCAAATCGGTGACGCCGTTCACGCCGCCCACGCCAATGGAATCGTGCACCGGGATCTCAAGCCTGAAAACTTGATGTACGACCCGGTGACCCGCAACGTCAAACTGCTCGATTTCGGCATTGCCACATCAACCGACGTCGCGCCCGACGAGCGGTTGACTCGCGCCGGGTTTTTTGTCGGCACGCTGATGTATGTCGCCCCCGAGGCCCTCAGCGGTGAGATCGTCACTCCTGCGGCTGACCAATAAAGCTTGGCCTGTATTGCGTATTTGCTCCTCACGGGCACACTGCCTTACGCCGCCAAGTCTCCACGCGAGATGTTCACACAGCTGCTTTCCCAGCCGCCGATCGCCCTGAACAAGGCAAAGCCCACGCTCGCCTACGGGAACTCCGTCGAAGCGGTGGTCATGCGCGGCCTCGCGAAAGATCCGAAGGCGCGCTATGCAAGCGTCCTGGAATTCGCGAGCGCCCTCGCCGCTGCGCTATCGACGGACGCCAAGCCGGCTGCGGATGACTCCGGAATTTTTTCGCGCATGAAGGGCATGTTCAAGGGAAAGAGCTAGGCCCTTCCACCTGACCCGCATCCACGGGCAGCCACAGTGTAAAAACCGAACCACTGCCCGGCACACTCTCCACGGAGATGTCGCCGTCCAGCAGGCGCGCGAGTCGTCGGGAGATCGCAAGCCCCAGCCCTGTTCCTCGACGTTGTGAGTCCGCGCGCGACCCGGCATTCACCTGCTCAAATTCTTCGAAGATCCGGTCGAGATCGGCCGCGGCGATTCCCAGCCCCGTATCGGTGATCTGCACCGCCATCCACGAGGTATATGCCAACAGCAGCGGTCGGCGGCCGGTGCTCGCGGTGACACGCGCCAGGTCCGCATCGCCCACGTGTGTTGCTCGTACGCCAATCGTTCCGCTCGACGTGAACTTGATGGCATTTCCTATCAGGTTGACCAGAATGCGGCGCAAATGTCCGCTGTCCGTCACCAATCGTGGCAATGTTGCCGGCACCGTGATCGCAAACGCCAGCCCGCGCTGCGCAGCAAGCGGCTCCATTTCTGACACAACATCTATGATGAATGGCCGAAGTCGAATCGGCTCCGGGTGCACCTCGAGACGGCCGGCAGCCATTCTCGCGAGGTCCAGCACTTGCTCCACCAGCTCCCGCAGGTGGTTTGCTGATGACTCAATGCGTTCGACGGGACCGCGCTGTCGGGGTGTCAGCTCCCCGTACGATCCGTCGCGGAGCAGGTCCACGAATCCGACGATAGCCGAAAGCGGTGTGCGCAATTCGTGCGAAACGCTTCCCAGAAACTCCGCCTTCGCCCGGTTGGCGCGGTAGAGCTCTCCAGAGAGCTGTTCCAGCTCGACCGAGCGTTCTTCGATGTGCCGCGCCTGCCGTCGTTCGAAGACCAGAACGGCGGCGAGCGCTACCATGGCGAGCGCGAGCGCCACCCAAAGCGCCAGCCTGACCGGCCAGGGGGCCGCAGCGGCAACGTAGTGGTCTGCGATCCACAGTCCCGCAGCGATCCCCAGTGAGGCGGTTCCCAGCGCCACAGCCGACGGTCGCACCGCTTGGCCACTCATTGCTGAACCCAAACGCCGTGCACGTGTTGCATTGACGGCAAAAGTATCACCCGGTAACCTCCGCGTCGTGACTGCTCATCAACGCCTTCTTTCGCTTCTTGCCGAGCGCTCTGCGCGCCGCGGTTCGTTTACCCTCGCGTCGGGTCGCCAATCGTCGGTGTATATCGACGCGCGCCTCACGACGATGAGCCCGGATGGACTCGCCACGATAGGGCCGCTCGCCCTGCAACACCTCGCAGACGCCAGTCTCACACCGGACGCCGTGGGCGGCCTGACACTGGGAGCTGATCCGGTCTCCTATGCCATTGCCTACGCCAGCGCCCTTGCCGGCGCCCCGATCCGCGCATTCACGGTTCGCAAGGAAGCCAAGTCACACGGAACGGGCCGCTTGATTGAAGGTCCGTTTCGTTCGGGCGACTCGGTTGTTGTGATCGAGGATGTGATCACAACCGGCGGCTCGGCGCTGCGCGCCATTGATGCCGTTCAGAAAGCCGGCGCAACCGTTATTGGAGTCCTCACCGTCGTGGATCGCGAAGAGGGCGGGCGCGAAGCCATTCTGGCCACCACTCACGTACCGATCATATGCCTTACCAGAGCCGCCGATATCATGGCCCTTGTTCCCTAAGATGCGCGCTTGAGCGCTGGCGCCAGCTCCGCGCCCGTCACCCGACCGCGCATGGTGAGGGGCGACATCATTATCAAGCGCTCGCGATACGGAGTGATCAGCAACACGCGAAAATACCGCATCATCGTGACTCCGTTGTACTGGCGACGGAATTCTCCGGCGGACATGTGCATGTACGTCTGGATGTGCCGGCCGAAGCTCTGCGGCGATGAGTGACCGAGGTGTGTCGCGACGTCAGCTATCGTCAGGCCAGGGTTCTCAAAGAGTCGCGCCGCGCGCACGAGTCCCGCGAACACGATGAACTGTTTTGGCGCCGGCACGCGCGCGCGGAAGAATCGGCTTACCAACGTCGACGGCAGCACACCCAAGGTCCGAGCCAGCGCCTGAACTGTGCGTGCACCCGTGTACCCGTCAAAGAGGGCTTCGGCAAAGGCCAGCAGGTCCTTCGGTGCACCGCTCAGTTCGTCGAGCAATTCCCGCAATGCCTGCTGGTCTCGCTCGCGCACAACGTCTCGTGCCAGCGTGCTTCGCAAGCGTCCCCAACCCGCGGGGGTACGAATGTCTATGACCTGATGCACACCACACCCCCCGATCGCAATGAGGTCAGTGGCGGAGGGGATTCCCTTGGGACTCAGGAGCACCAGCGCGGGCACCCGAGGGAACTCCCTCACCATCCGCCGTGTCGGCGAAAGCTCTGCAGGGGTGCAACGCGTGGTCGACAACAGGATTGCACTGACCCTCCGTTCTCGAAGATCTCGGAGGACCTCGGCGACCGAGTCCCGGTGGACGGTTCGATACAAGCCGGCACCGGCTCGCTCTATGTCGGCGCGCTCGGCTGGATCGACAACGGTTGCGACAGGACCGATATACTGCGGCGTGGATGGCATGCGCTCCTCGATGAGTAGGGAAGACTCGTGAGCGACAAGCCTTTCCCGGACGGGTCATCGGGGTGTCATTGGCACGGCTGTCAACAGGTTGCCGGTCGTCACCGGTGGAACGAAAGCGATGTTGGGCGCTGGGGTTCCGCGCAGGCTGCACCGGATGCCGTGCGGGCATACATTTCGAGTGCGAGTTCTCCCGGCCGGACGGTCGCGGAACCTGTCGCGAGACGGGTTGCGAGGAAAGTCCGGGCTCCATGGACAGGCTGCCAGGTAACTCCTGGGCATCGTGGTAACACTGGTGACGGAAAGTGCCACAGAGACTAGACCGCCCCGCGTTCGGAACCACGACCGCGAGGGCAAGGGTGAAAGGGTGGGGTAAGAGCCCACCGCACTCGTGGTAACACGGGTGGCAAGGCAAACCCCAGCCGGAGCAAGGCCGAATAGGCGGCGAGAAGCAGTCCTCTTCGACAAAGACGCCGCGGGTAGGCTGCTAGAGGGCGCGGGTGACCACGCTCCAAGAGAAATGACCGTCAGAGGCTTCATGCTTCGACAGAACCCGGCTTATAGGCCGGGAGGCTCGCACCTCTCCACTCGGCTCGCCGCGGTCCTCCTGCTGGCAACTGGGGCCTGTAGCGCGCCCATCCCGCGCCAGTCGCCGACTCCCACCGAGTCTCCCGTACCAGCTGCCACGCCGACGGTCCCCAACTCCTGGGTGCTTGCACGAGATTTGCTCGCCCGGGAGTATCGCGTGGAGCAGACCGCGGAGATCTCCATTGCCACCGACTCTGGAACGTCGACCGAGACGTCAACATTGGTTGTTGCGGCTAGTGTTCGGTCAACGGCGGATGGCGGTGTCTCCGGGCTCGTGCGCTCCGCAAGCGTTCGAGCGGCAGGCGCGACTGAGGTTGGCTTCCCTGGCGTTGTGTTGCCCCTGGTTTTCTCGGGCACGCCTCCGTCCCGAGGAAGCCAACACCAGCTGACTGGGCGAAACGTTCCCGCCGACCCATGCCAATCGCCTTCACACGCGGTGCTTCGTTCGATCCGCGACCTCTTCGTGTCGCTGCCGGACACCTTGCGGCTTGGCACGACCTGGGCTGACTCCGGTCAATCGGACAGTTGTCGCGGCGGAGCACGATTGATCGGCAGCACAACCCGGCGATTCTCGGTGAGGAGTTACGAGGTGCACGACGGACGCCCGCAGCTGCTGGTCGATCACCAATCGACTTTTCGGTTGCGTGGAACGGCAACGCGGCGCGGCGACACGACCGTTGTTGATGGGCTCGGCTCGGGAAGTGGGGAGCTCACGATCGACGCAAACACCGGCGCCGTCGTGTCAATCACGGCGTCGGCATCGCTGGAGATTTCCGTCCGTGGCGCGGTACGGATGGAGCGCGCGCAACAGCTGCTTCGCACGCGTATTTTGCGGCCCGATCGCTAGTCGACCAGCCTCAGCGGCATCAGCAGGCAGACATACGTCGCCGAGTCGGACCAGCCTTCCGGTTCGACGGTGGCCGCCCGCTCGGGCGCCTTGAAGCTCATTCGGACTTCGTCGGTCGGGAGAAACCGAAGTATCTCTAGCAGGTACGCTGCATTGAATCCAATATCGAGCGGATCTCCGGTGTAGCGAACCGGGAGTTCGTCCTGCGCTTCCCCAAGGTCCGGCGTGCTGACGCTGAACTTCAGCATCCCGCTATTGAATGAAAGCCGTATCCGGTGCGTCTGGTCCGATGCCACAACAGACATCCGCTTGAGCGCACTCGTGAGGGCCTGCCGATCCACGATGGCAACTTTATCGTTGTCCTTTGGGATGACCTGCTCGTAGCTCGGGTACGGACCTTCTATGAGGCGCGTATACACCGCGGTGAATGGAGACCTGAAGCCCAGGTGATTCTCTCCGTGTGCAACCTCGAGTTCCTCTTCGGCAGGAAAGAGCCTCCGAATCTGCTCCAGCGCCTTTGGCGGGATGATGAACTCGCTTGGTTTCCCCTTTCCTGCCTCAACTTTTGCCGGCACTTCCATTTTCGCGAGCCGATGTCCGTTGGTTGCAACCATTCGCATCTGAG
>JARIET010000011.1 GCA_031127185.1 Gemmatimonadota bacterium
CACCGAGCTTCGCGCCGTTCACGGTCACCGCACCCTGCTGCAGGAGTTTTCGTCCGGCGCTGCGTGACTGCCCGAAGGCTGTCTCCAACACCGCAAGCACGTCGAGTGACTGTGTCGTCACGCGAACCGACGGAATCTCGTGCGCGAGCGTTCGGAAGACGTCATCCGAAATCGTTCCCGCCTCTACCCGCTTGTCGAACACGATCCGCGACGCGTCTTCGGCCACACGCGCCGCGTCGGCGCCGTGTATCATCGTCGTCACCGCACGCGCCAATGCGCGCTGCGCGCCCCGCTCGTGCGGCGCTGCCGCGTGCGCCAGCTCGATCGACTCGATCTCCGCGCGCGCCAACAGCGTGAAGATGCGCAAATACTTCCCGACATCCGCGTCTTCCGCGTTGATCCAGAACTGGTAGAACTGGTATGGCGACGTGAGCGACGGATCGAGCCAGACGGCTCCGGCTTCCGTCTTGCCGAACTTCTTGCCGCTTGAGGTGGTCACCAGCGGCGCCGTCAGCGCGTGCGCGACATGCCCCCCGGACCTTCGCATCAACTCGACGCCCGCCGTCAGGTTGCCCCACTGGTCGGCGCCGCCGACTTGCACGCTCACACCGTGACGCCGGTGCAGCTCAGTGAAATCGTGGGCCTGCAACAGCATGTACGAGAACTCGGTGTACGAAATCCCCGTGTCGAGGCGCGACTGCACCGTGTCCTTGGCCAGCATGTAGTTGATGCTGAAGTGCTTGCCCACGTCCCGCAGAAAATCCACCATCCGGATTTCGCGCAGCCAACTGGCGTTGTTCGCCAGGGTGGCGCCGGCGGCGCCGGCCGCACGAATCGCATGGTCGAGTTGCGCATGGATCCTTGCGGCATTGGCGTCGATGGCATCCACTGCCAAAATCGGGCGCTCCACCGACTTGCCACCGGGATCGCCAATCATGGCCGTGCCACCGCCCACGAGCACCACTACGCGATGCCCCCCGCGGGCCAGATGGGCGAGCAGCATCACCGGGACGAGATTGCCAATGTGCAGGCTCGGTGCCGTCGGGTCGAATCCGCAATACACTCCGCGCGCCTCGGCTCCGAGGTACGCGCCCGCGCCCTCGGTCTGCTGGTGCACTAACCCGCGCCAATTGAGTTCGTCGAACAACGCCGTTCCGTGGTCCATCGTTCAAAGCTAGGCGTTCGGGCTCCCACAGTCACGGTTTCATCCCTACCTTCCGATCTTACGCCATGGCGAAGCCCAGCGGACCCACGGGCGCTCCGACGAGCGCATCAGACATCGCGCCAAACGGCAAGGCATCGGCCGCCAAGCCCAGGTCACGTGTGCGCCGCGCCATCACGATCGTGGCGCTCGTCGGCCTGGGGCTGGGTGTTCTTGGCGCTGTCTCGGCCGGCGTCGTGTGGTCCATGGTGTGCGGCGGTGACACCTGTCCCTCACTCGCCGGCCTCGATCAATATCAGCCGCGTCAGGCGACGCGACTCTATGCCGCGGACGGCCGGTTTATCGCCGAAATCGGGCAGGAGCGCCGCACACTCGCGCGCCTCGACGAAATCCCGCCCGATGTCAAGAACGCGTTCCTCGTGGTGGAGGACAAGCGCTTCTACTCGCACGGCGGCATCGACTTTTACCGCGCGGTGGGCGCCGCAGTCGCCAACGTGCGCGCGGGTGGCGTCGTGCAGGGATTCTCCACCATCACGATGCAACTGGCCCGCAACCTGTTTCCCGACCGCCTCGACGCCCGTGATCGCGGCCCCACGCGCAAACTTCGCGAAGGAAAAATTGCGCGCGCCATCGAGTCGCAATATTCGAAGGACCGGATTTTTGAGCTCTACCTGAACCAGATTTCGTTCGGCAGCGGAGCGTTCGGCGTCGAAGCGGCCAGCCAGCGCTACTTCGGCAAGTCGGTCCGTGAGGTCACCCTCGCTGAGGCGGCCCTCCTCGCCGCGCTCCCGAAGGGTCCGGGTCGGTACAATCCGCGTCGTTTTCCCGAGCGCGCCGTGCAGCGGCGCAACACGGTCCTGGAGCTGATGCGCCGTGCCGGAGTCGTCGCTGATTCCTCCGCGTCGCTCGCCAAGGCGTACCCGCTGCGCCTGGCCCGGCGGCGCACCGGGACCGCCGAAACGGCCCCCTACTTCGTGGAGTACGTACGTCGGCAGCTCGAAGGGAAATACGGTGCGCGTCTGTACGAGCGTCCGCTCAAGGTCTTTACGACCCTCGACCTCGACCTGCAGGGCGCGGCCGAGCGGGCGCTCGACCGCCAGCTACGGATCGTCGAGAGCGGGCAGGTCGGCGACTTTGCGCACCGCACCTATGAGCAGATCATGGCGCGGGCCGCGGGAGGAGGGAACGATCCCCGTGGGCAGTCGGCCTATCTCCAGGGGGCGTTCGTGGCGCTTGACCCGCGCTCCGGTGCCGTGCGCGCGCTCGTCGGGGGGCGTGATTTTGGGGATTCGCAATTCGACCGGGCCACACAGGCGAGGCGCCAGCCAGGCTCCACGTTCAAGCCGATCACATATGCCACGGCCATCCAAAGCGGACGGCCGCCGAGCTACCTGATCGACGACGCGCCGCTCATCCTGCCCCAGCTGGATTCCACGAAACCCTGGACCCCCCAGAACTACGACCTGAAGTTCCTTGGCCCGATGACCATGCGGCGGGGCCTCGAGGATTCTCGCAACATGATCGCCATTCGCCTGGGGATGGAGATCGGCGAGGCCAGCGTCGTGGAAATGGCGGCCGGGTTCGGGATTTCGACACCGGTGCCCCCGTTCCCGTCCATTCACATCGGGTCGGCCGATGTCTTCCCACTCGAAATGGTGGGGGCCTACTCGGTCTTTGCCAACCTCGGGTGGCGGGTGCCCATTTCACCCATCGTCCGGGTCGAGAATGAGCGCGGCGCCACGATCTATTCGGCCGAGGCAGAGCGCGTTCAGGTGCTCGCGCGCGAGGAGGCCTGGCTGATGGTCGACATGCTGAAAGACGTGGTGCGACGTGGAACCGCCGCCGGCAGCGTGGGCCAGCATTTCCGCATTCCCTCGGGCGGCAAGACCGGCACGACGAACGACGGCGGCGATGTCTGGTACATCGGGTTTACCGCCGACCTTGTCGCGGGTGTGTGGATCGGCTTTGACCAGCCGAAGCAGATCATGGCCAACGCGCAGGGCGGGAGGCTTGCGGCGCCGGCGTACACCACGTTCATGCGCGAGGTTTACGAGCGCAAACCCGCGCCGCCGGATTGGCCACGGCCGCCGGCGCTGACGTCGCGGTATACCGACGAAGTCACTGGACTGCTGCACGGACCTCAGTGCCCGGTGGCCGATGCCTACACCGAGTTCTACCTCCCCGGCACCGAGCCGACGCGTGAGTGCCCGCGCCGCGCGCCTGCTCCGCCGCGGCCATAAGTCACGCGCGTGACTGAGCGGCCTGGGCGCGCCTGGCAGACGTCCTATCGCGCGTCGCTGGTGATGCCGATGGGGGCCGAATCGATCGTTGACGGCGCCGTGCTCGTGGAGGGAGATCGCATCGCATGGGTCGGCCCGCGCGCGGCGCATCCCGCGGCGCCCCAGGCCCGCATCGTTGAACTCGGCGACGCCGTGCTTGCCCCAGGCCTGGTCAACGCGCACACCCATCTCGATCTCACCGTCCTTCGCGGGCTGCTCGACGGTCTCTCGTTCTTCGACTGGATCCGCGGCATCATTGCGCTTCGGGCCGTGCTGTCGCCGGACGAAACACTCGACAGCGCCCACCTCGGTGCCATTGAAGCTCTCGAATCCGGAATCACCACCGTCGCAGACACTGCGCCGACTCTGGCGTCGTTCGACGCCATGCTCGAACTGGGCCTGCGCGGCATTGCCTACCTCGAAGTGTTCGGCCCCGATCCCGCGCAGTGCGACGGGGCTCTCGCCGAACTGGCGAGCCGTGTCGCGTCTGCGCGTGCGCAGGCAACGCCGCGCGTGCAGGTCGGCGTCTCTCCCCACGCGCCGTACTCGGTGAGCGATGCACTGTTTCTGGCGACTGCGCGGTTCGCCCGCGACAACGGGCTTCGTCTCGCCACGCACGTCGCAGAAAGCCGGGCCGAGTCCGACCTTGTCGCACAGGGCAGTGGGCCCTTCGCCACGATGCTCGCCGGCCGCGGCATTGACGCGTCGCCGCGCGCGCGAACCCCCGTGGCGCTGCTTGAACATCTCGGCGTTCTCGGGTTGATGGGGGAGGACGCCTTGCTGGTCCATTGCGTGCAGTGCGACGACAGCGACGTCCGTGCCATCGCCGACGCGCGCGCCTCCGTGGCGACCTGCCCGCATTCCAATCGCTATTTCGGGCACGGTGTCGCTCCCATTGCGCACTTCGTGCGCGCGGGCGTGTCCGTCGGCGTGGGTTCCGACTCCCTCGCCAGCAACGATGTGATGGACCTGCTTCGCGAAGCGCGTACGGCGGCCGACATTCCTGGCGACGCCACTCCGTTTCCGGTCTGGCTGCGCGCCACGCTGATGGGCGCCAACGCACTCCGCCTGGCCGACCGGATCGGTACGCTGCAGGTGGGCAAGCAGGCCGACCTGTGCGCATTTCCGATTCCGCCGGGCACGACGGACACGAAGCATGTTCGCGTCGGCCCGAAGGCGGTACTCACGGTGGTGGCTGGCGTCGAACGCGTGTGCGCCGGTCAGTTTCTGGGCGACGCGGCTGGCATTCGTGAGCGTAACGCTGTGGTTGCGGAACGGCTCCGCGAGTGGCGCCAACGCGTCACCCTCACCTAATTTCGCAGGATAGGCCTCTTTCCGGAGCCACGATGGCGCAGCGTGAAGGCCCCACCGAGAAGATCTGGCGCGACGGCGCGATGGTGGACTGGGCAGATGCCCAGATCCACGCCCTGAGCCATGTCGCCCACTATGGGTCCGCGGTGTTCGAGGGAATGCGGAGCTACGCCACGCCTTCGGGCGGCGCCGTCTTCCGCCTCAGGGATCATATGCGCCGCTTGCACGACTCGGCGAAGATCTACGAGCTGCCGTTGAAGTGGTCGGTCGAGGAACTCTGCCAGGCCACCATCGACACGCTGGTGGCCAATGATCTCGTGCACTGCTACCTCCGCCCGGTCGTGATGCGCACCGGCGAAGAAATGGGCATTCACGCACCCAATGCACCGGTCGAGACGTTCATCATCTGCTGGAAGTGGGGCAAGTCGTATCTCCGCCACGGCGCGGTCGAGGGTGGAGCCAAGGTCTGTGTCTCGACCTGGCGCCGTGCGGCGGCCAACACGTTTCCAACGATGGCCAAGGCAAGCGGCAACTACCTCAACGCCCAGCTCGCCAAGGCCGAGGCGATGCGCAACGGGTTCGACGAAGCCATCATGCTCGACATCAACGGCAACGTCGCGGAAGGCAGCGGACAGAACCTGTTCATCGTTCGCGACGGGACGCTCTACACGTCGCCCATCACGTCCGGCATTCTCCACGGTATCACCCGCGATTCGGTGCTCACCATCGCTGCCGATCTCGGCATTCCGGTGCGCGAAATGGAATACCCACGCGAGATGCTCTATCTCGCCGACGAAGCATTTTTCTGCGGCACTGCCGTTGAGATCAACCCCATCGTCTCGATCGATCGCTATCAGCTTGGTGACGGCAAGCCAGGACCCATCGGGACGGCGGTGAAGGATCGCTTCTTTGCGATTGCGACTGGACGCACGGACGATGTGCACGGCTGGCTTGCGCCCGTTCCGGCCGCTGCGGCCGCAGGGGGCCGATGACCGCGGGTTGCCTCGCGCTCAATTCGTCCTTTGAGCCGCTCACGCTCGTCCCGCTGCGTCGGGCACTCCGGCTGGTCATCGACGGCAAGGCGGAAATTGTCGAGGCCGACAGCGACAGCCTCGTGCGCTCGGCACGCAGCGCGTTTCCGCGCCCGATTGTCATCCGGCTGAATCGCTTCATTCACGTGCCGCGCCGGTTCAGGCGCCAGGTGACGAACACCTTCCTGTTCGCGCGCGACGCCTACACCTGCCAGTACTGCGGCCGCACGGCGGGACAGCTGCGCACGCGCGAGTCACTCACCCGCGACCACGTGGTGCCGCTCTCGCGTGGCGGCACGAATGCGTGGAACAACGTGGTCACCGCCTGCAGTGCGTGCAACACGCGCAAGGCGCACCACCTCCCGGACGAGATCGGGATGCACCTGCTCCACGCGCCCGTTGAGCCGCACTTCGTACACCTCTCGTGGGCCGTGCGGCGGCTGACGCCGATTCAGGCGAAGTACATTCGCCTGTTTTACGGTGCGAATGTGCTGCACCAGATTGCGGCGCTCGAACACCGCGGCGGCGCGGCGGCGCGGCGCGCCTAGCTGTTACACCTGGCAGGACCGCTGATATTCGCGGCGCCGAGCCTGGCCTAACGCAGGCGAAAACGCTCTGTCGTCGATTCGTATTCGAGTTTCTCTCCGCCCAGCAGGCGCGACGCGAGTGTGCGCAGTCCGCGTGAGACGATCGACGCCGGGTTGGCCTTGCCGGTGATCCCCGGTTCAACGTCCCCTTGCAGCCATCGCGACACCTCGTCGAGGTCGCGGGCCGACAGCGCTTCCACCACCAGCGACGCCTGGTAGTACATCGTGACTCCACGGCGTGTCGCCACGATCGGCGCCAGAATCGGTCGCGCGAGCGCCCGCTCTGCGTCGGCGACGTTCACGTAGCGCCCGAGCGACATCGCGCGGTCGTCTTGCACCTGCAACACTTCGTAAGTGCGCTCCACGGGCAGGTACCGGGCGTACATATCAAACTCGGTCGCCCGTTCGAGCTGGTCAAAAAAGAACCGCCCCTCCGACCAGAGTTCAACCCGGAAGTGAAAGCGCGCCGGGAATCCCGCGAGCAACAACTCGCGGATCCGCTCGCCCATCAGCATCTGCGTTGCCTGCACCGTGGGTCCACGCCGGGGAAGCAGCGTGTCCGCGGGCAGCGCAATCAACAGGGTCGGTCGGGGAGCCGGTTGGTCACCTGACTGCGCCGCCAATTGCACCGGTGTGGCGCCCATCGCGAGCCACGCCACACCGGCCCTCCAAACGCCGTGCATCACCGACGAGCGACCGATCACGCGCTAGAAGCGGCGCTGAAGTCGGACAATGAACCTGACGGGATTGTCATTGCCGTTGTTCATGGCTTTTGCCCAGTACATCCCGAAGTCTCCGAAGTCGACGCCTGCGCCGACATCCACCTTGAACGACTCGAGGGGCGGCAGGGCGTGCGCGTCGGCATACAGCGGGTCGTGAGCATTCCCGCCGTGGTCCACCATCCAGCCGCGCCCGGCATCAGCGAAGAGCACGAACGACGAGCGGTGGTTGAACCCGGGCCTCCACCAGTCGTCGTCGCTGTCGTTGCGCCAGCCGCCGAAGAGGAAGCCGGAACGCAGCTGCACCTGCGCCAGCGCCATCCGGTCGCACTGGGGCGGCGTGCCGCCTTGCACTATGCTGTTGGTGCAGAGGAGCACGTCAGACGACGGCAGCGTTTCACGAAAGCCGTATCCCGGTAGTGATCCCGGCCCACCCACGCCGAGCCGGCGCTGCGTCGGCAGCGGATCGCCCGCCACCCAGCCGCCAGCCACGACGCGCATGTCCAGCGACATGGACGGCGCGATGCGATTGTACCGGCGGAGGTCAACGAACGCCCGCGAGTACCACAGATCTTCGGGCGAAGGCGGTGCAAAGGTCAATATCGGTGCGCCAAACCGCGTGATTCTGCCGCCGCCCTGCTCCAGCTCCGCATTCAGGTACCATGCGCCGACGCGCGACGATTCGCGGTTCCGTGTATTGATCAGCAACCGCGTGGTGAGCAGGTGAACATTTCCCGCATCCATCTTGGGGTTGGGTCGCCACTCGTTCGCGCTCAGTGCCGCAGACCATGGGTCCCGGGACTCGCGGTTCAGCCACTGTTCGTCGCTGAGCGAGACGGTCAGGTCCACCGAACGCCCGGCAACGAGGCGCGCGAACACGGAACCGCCATGCCTGACGTAGTAGTCGCGGAAATCCCGTTGCAGCAATGCCGACGCGACACCCACCTCGGTGTCGCCAAATGACCACTCATCGGTCGGGGTGACAAGATCAAAGGCGCGGGCGCCAAGGGCAATGCCGATCGGTTTGCCGAAGAGCACCTCGGCCTTCGCGTCGTGGCCTACCGACTCGTTGTCCCACCGCATCGGCGGCGCGGTGCGCGCAATCGCGAAGAACTCGAGATTGTAGGCGCCCCACGACGTGGGCCGCCGAATCCGCGGCCCGACCGCGAGCGACCACCCCTCGATCCGGTTGTAGGCCCGCGATGCGAGGAAGAAATCGGCATACCCGGGATCGCGCGACCACTCGCGGGTCGGAGCGCGGCGAAACCGACGCCGCCTCCACCAACTATCGTCGTACTCCGGCTCCCGATCCAGTTCCAGCACGTCGCCGGCAAGATGGTAGCGGAGCAGCTCCGCCTGCTGGAGAATCTCCCCTCCGAGCGTGGCGGAGTCCGTGCCCATGATCGTCCCGCCAATTACCACGAGGTCGCGTTCCACCCGAGCGCCTGGGCGCAGGCGAACGTCGGCATTGATCGCGACAAGCGAGCCGCGAATCGTCCCGCCGACCGTAACCGGTCCATTCACCACCGCCACGCTGCCGCCCACGATCGAGCCGACGGTCAGGTCATAAGTCCCGCTCGCTCGCGTGGTGCCGCTGGCATTCCACACATCAGCGGCGCGTCGCGCGACCGTGGTGGTGCCCTGACCGCCGGCGCCGAGCGGCAGCCCACCGATCACGGCCGCCATCGCTGCATACCTGGACATTCCGGTCATACGTCGCATCCGAATCACTCCTGAGGTTGGCTCCGCGCGTCCCTGCTTATGCACAGTCCGTGCCGCTCGCGTTTCGCGCACAAGCCACCCGTTTTTGCACCGGGCCGTGTCAGTTTGCGCACAAACCCGTGCCACACCGATACACATTGGCGCATTCCTCCGTCGCACTACGATCCGATGATCCCCAGCCGCTTCATCCGACGGTACAGGTTCGGGCGATCCGTGCGCAACCGCCTGGCCGCCTCGGCGACCACGCCCTGTGATGAGGAAAGCGCGCGGGTGATCAGCAATCGTTCAAAGTCGTCGAGTGCATCGCTCAACGGCGCGTTCGGCGATGAGGCATCGGGAAGGCTCGGCAGCGACGGTCCGTCGCCGTTCGGCGGGATGACGCCCGCGACGTCCGCCGCCGAAATCTCCCGGCCGGCGAAGAGAATCGAGAGGCGTTCGACGATGTTTGCGAGCTCTCGCACGTTGCCCGGCCAGCGGTGCCGAGCCAACGCCTGCACGGCGTCGGCCGTCCAGACCGGTGCGAGCTGCCCCGACCGGCGCTTCTGCAGTTCGGCGAAGTGGCGGACCAGCAACGGTACGTCTCCCGGCCTCTCGCGGAGTGGCGACACGGCCACGGGAAGCACATTCAGGCGGAAGTAGAGATCTTCGCGGAAGATTCCCTCGCGCACGGCGCGGGTGAGGTCGCGATTGGTCGCCGCGACGATCCGCACGTCAATGCGGATCGGCTTTCCGCCACCAACCCGTTCGATCTCCTTGGCCTCAATGGCGCGGAGGAGCTTGGCTTGCGCTTCGGCCCCGAGATCGCCCACCTCATCGAGCAACAGCGTGCCCGTGTGCGCCAGCTCAAACCGTCCGATCCGGCGCTCCGTGGCCCCTGTGAACGCGCCACGTTCATGGCCGAACATCTCGCTTTCCACCAGGTCGCGCGGGATCGCCGCGCAGTTCACGCGCACGAACGGGCGTTCGCGACGCGGACTGCCCGCGTGGATGGCGGCGGCGACCAGTTCCTTGCCGGTGCCGCTTTCGCCCGTAATGAGCACTCGTGAGTCTGTCGGCGCCACGCGCGCGATCAGGTCGCGCAGCTCATGCATCGCAGGGCTCTCGCCGACGAAGTCACCCCCCAGGCCCAGGTCGGCGCGCAGTGCCGTGCGTTCGCGGCGGGCGATGCGAAGCTCGAGCGCGCTGGTGATGGCCAGCAGCACGCCTTCGGGGGTCAGTGGTTTCTCGAGGAAATTCACGGCGCCGAGGCGAGTGGCCTTTACCGCGTCGGCAAGCCCCGCGCGGCCGCTCATCATGATCACTGGCAGGTCCGGGAACTTCTTGCGCAAACGCTCCAATACGGCCATCCCGTCCAGCGCGCCGGGAATCATCAGGTCGAGCAGGACGAGGTCAGGTTCAGACTCCTCCGCCCGCACCACGCCGGTCGCACCGTCTCCGGCATCGCGCACCTCAAACCCTTCACCCGCGAGCAGTGCCCCTACCATGCGGCGCACATTCGCTTCGTCGTCAACAATCAGGACTGATGGCATTTGTTCAGCGGCTGGGGATCACGAGTGTGACAGTAGTTCCGGCACCCGGTGTACTTTCGGCAAGGACATTCCCGCCATGTGCTTCAACGGTCTGACGCACGATGGCGAGCCCGAGTCCGGTTCCGCCGGCCTTATGGGTGACGTACGGCTCCCAGATGGCCGCAAGTTTCGACGGATCAATGCCCGGCCCATTGTCGCGTATGGCGACAACGACGTTCGAACCGCTGGCGCGCGCATCGACGACAAGCTCTCCCGCCGCGCCGCCTGCTTCGACCGCGTTGACCAACACGTTGGCGATGGCCCGAGTCAGCGCTTCGTGCCGCCCCATGAGCGAGAGTCCCGTCTCGACCGTCACCGTCAGGCGGGTTTGCTCCGGTACCGAGGCGCGGACGGCGGCGGACACCAACTCCGCAACATCCACCTCGGCTACCGGCCCGTCCGGAAGTCGGCCAAACTGTGCAAAACTGCGCGCCATCTGGTCGAGGCGCGCCGATTCTGCGTCGAGTACGCCCACCGTCTCCGCGAGTTCAGCCGGAACATTGCCCTTGAGCCGCGCGACCGCAAACCGAATCGGCGTGAGCGGGTTTTTCAGTTCATGTGCCACCTGGCGTGCGGTCTCACGCATTGCCGAGAGCCGCTCGGCCTCAAGCGCGGAGCGCCTTCCCGCCTCGATGTCTGCGGCCATCTGCCGCATTCCTTCGCGGAGCACGCGGAATTCGGGCGCGCCTTTTGCCTCCACGGCCGGAAGCGGCTCTCCGCGGCCTATGCGCCCGGCCCATGCAACCAGCTCATCCAGTGGTCTGCTCATCTGTCGGGTCAGGTGACCGGCGACGCGAGCAGCCAGGAAGCCAAGCAAGGCCACCACCAGCAGGCTCGCAACCATCAGCGCTGCCGGCGCGCGTTCCGTGATCAGTTCGTACTGTCGCGAGCGCGTGGTGGCGTTTGCGAGGGCACGTTCGTGCTCGTTGATGACCGCGGCATCGCGCCCTGACGGTGCGCCTTCGCGGGCCATCGCGATGACCCGCGCGCCACCAGTAGAGACCGTGTCCCAGGCGGCCTTTCCCGACATCACCGGAAGCAGCCTCGTCATGATGCCACCCCACGCGAACGTCAGGATCACTGACGGCACCACGGCAAAAAGCGCCAGAATAACAAACAGCCTTGCGCGGAATCCGATGAGCTTCACGTCTGGCTTACGGCACTTTGGGGTGGGGGAGTTTCAAAAAGATACAGGTTGGTTGGCGTGAAGGTTCCATCTATTTCCAAGCCACACAACAGCTTACGGGGCGGGGGCTATGAATCGATCCCAAAAGCGGCTACCTTTCTCTGGTTGAGTGGCGCCCGTAGCGCGCACCCAGAGCTGCCCAAAACCAGAAGGGGGCGCCGGGCCTGCGTTCCAGACGCCCCCCAACAACTGCTTGGGACGTCGGCGTCTTCGCCATCAGCGTCTCCCGGCTGGGAAATCGCGGTGCCATGCATCGCAGCCCCCGGTAGAGATGATGCGCGCGTTCGCCGCCGCCCCGCCACACACCGGGTTGTTCCTCCTGCGCTCTGCCGCCCATCCGGGCGCGACGTGCGCCTCTGGCGCAGCCCAACCACAGGCGAACACGCCAGAGACAAATGATCGGTCGTCACACTCACTCCCCGTCGGCGCGTGGGTCCATTGCGCCAATGCACCGCGGGCCGCAGGCCGTGTCCCACACGGGCATCGGCAACGTGGTCCATGCGCCAAACGCCGCGCTCCTCATCGACTTTGACAACGTCACGATGGGGATTCGTTCCGACCTCGGACACGAACTCCGGAACCTCCTCGGATCCGACATCATCAAGGGCAAGGTTGCGGTGCAGCGCGCCTACGCTGACTGGCGCCGGTATCCCCAGTACATCGTGCCACTCGCCGAGTCGTCGATCGACATGATCATGGCGCCGGCGTACGGATCGTCCAAAAAGAATGCCACGGATATCCGGCTCGCGATCGACGCGATGGAACTGGTCTTCACCCGTCCCGAGATCGGCACGTTCATCCTGCTCTCCGGTGACTCGGACTTCTCGAGCCTCGTGATGAAGATCAAGGAGTACGGGAAGTACGTGATTGGCGTGGGCATTCGTGAATCCTCGTCCGACCTGCTCGTGCAAAACTGCGACGAGTACTACAGCTACAACGCGCTCGCCGGGCTCGTGAAGTCGGGCGAAACTGAAACCACGCGGAAGTGGGATCCCTGGCAACTCGTGACCGAAGCCATCAACCGCATGGTGCAAAACCACGACGTGATGCGCTCGGACCGGCTCAAGCAGGTGATGCAGGAGATCGACAGCTCTTTTGACGAGAAGGATCTTGGCATTTCGAAGTTCTCGCGGTTTTGCCAGGACGCCGCGCACAAGGGTCTGATCAAGGTCACAAAACTCGAGAATGGCCAGCTCGAAGTCGCTCCCCCTTCGGGCGCGCGGACGAGCGGCCGGCCAGAGAAGGGCGCCGATGTCCGCGCGACGGATGCCGGCGATAGCGAAGCGGCGTCGCCGGCCGACGGAGAGAGCGACGAGCCGGCTCCGCGCCCGGAGGGCCGTTCGCGCCGCGGACGTCGCGGCGGTCGCGGTCGCAAGCGTGGGGATCGCAAGGAAGTACTGGCGGAGAACGGGCTCGACTCGGCCGAGAGCCACTCGATGGACGCCGTCGGCGATGTTGCCCCGGAGTTCGACGGCGCTGCTCCGACGGCGAACGAGCCGCTGGAGACGGTCTCCGCTCCGGTCGCTTCGATTGCGGTCGCGGCTACGGTCGAGGCCCCGGTCAGCAGCGCAACTGCACAACCAGTAGATGCGCCGGTCGCGCGCCCGAGCCGCGGTCGTGGATCGCGCGGCCCCCGCGTGCCACGTGCTGCAGCGCAGGCCGCGACCGAGGCCGGCGCTCCGATTGCCGCTCCGGTTGTGGCGTCAGTTGCCGCACCCGATGCACCGTCGGCGACCGACGACGCGATTGGTCAGTCCGGGCTCCGGCTCACGCGGGAAGAGGCGATGAACCTCGTCCGCGGCGCCGTCGCCGCATTGACTACCGGCGACGAGTCAGTGCCTGACGAAGTCGTGCGTGCCAAGGCCTTCGCCCTGTTGGGTCGTGATAGCGAAAGCCTTTCCGTGCGAAACTTCTCGCGGATTCTGCGCGACGCCCACGACAACGACATCGTGGACCTGCGCCGACGCGGCAACTCCTTCGAGGTCGCCCGGGCCGCCGCGGCGGCCAGCGTTGCCGATCAACTCGCTGTCCGCGAACAGGAAGCCAAGGCTGCCGAACCGCAGGAAGCGGCGACACCGCCGGTGCCGCGCGGCATGGCGACGCGAAGCGCACCGTCCTCACGGGGCAGGGGACCTTCGGCCCGAAAAGCGCCGCCGCCGGAGCTCTTGATGATCGGTGTGGTCGATGATGTGCCAAGTGGTTCAGTCGGGTCATCTGGCGGGGAGTCGGCTCCGCGGGCATGAAACCGCTCGGCGCCCGGTTCTATGACCGGCCGACCGAGCGCGTCGCGCGCGACCTGCTCGGCCGTGTGCTCGAATGCACGGTCGGGCGTGTGACCTGTCGCGGCCGCATTGTGGAGACCGAGGCATATCTGGGGGAGCACGATCCGGCCTGCCACGCGGCGGCCGGGCGCACGCCGCGTACCGAGGTGATGTACTGGGCGCCGGGTACGGCGTACGTCTACTTCGTCTATGGCATGCACTGGTGTGCAAACGCCGTGACCCGTCGAGAGGGATTGCCCAGCGCTGTGCTTATCCGTGCGGTGGAGCCTCTTGAGGGCATCGAGTCCATGCGGCGCCGACGTCCGGGTATTCTGCACGACACCGACCTCACGAGCGGCCCAGCGCGCCTCTGTCAGGCGATGGGCATCACCGGTCCGCGGCACCACGGAAAGTCGTTGGTGACTTCAGCGTTCAGGATCCTCGATGCCCCCTCCGTCGCGCGACGCGAGGTCGCCGTGACGCCGAGGATCGGCGTCAACGTTGCGGCAGACTGGCCACTTCGGTTCCTGGTGCGTGACAACCCGTTCGTGTCGGCCCGCGCGGCGACGGCACGCTTTCTCCGGGCGCACTGAAACGAAGAGGGCGACGGCGGTTACCCGCGCGTCGCCCTCAACTGCCAGCCTCGCTGCGGCGTTACCAGCGCTCGTTCAACGCCGCGCCGAAGTTGTAGCGGACGCCAACCTTCCAGATGTTGGTGAATCCCTCGCCGTTCACCATCCAGCTCGACGAGCCCTTGGATGGCATGATCGTGTACTGGAGGTACGGTGCCCAGTCGCGGTAGGCGAACATGAAGCCGAGCTCAGCCGACATCTTGCCCTGTGTGCGACCGTTGTCCACGCGGGCATTGATCGAGTCTCGTGCGGCCGGACTCGCAAACGAGCTGCCTTGGGGCGTGGCCTGACGAATGAAGTTGAAGGAGTAACCGGCGCCAAACCAGGGATGCACGGCGCGCCAGTGTGGCATGAAGATCATCGCCGTGCCCCCGACGCGACGCAGGTCCTGGATGTCCACTCGGCGCGGGGCGCTCGTCGGAAAGTCCGTGATCGTGCTTACGGCGTTGAAGTACGACTGCTCGGCGATCACGTTCAATGCAAACTTGGTTCGCGTGATCATCCATTCCATGCCAACCATTGGGGCCGTCGTACGCGCGATTGTTGTCGCGAACGAAGTCTGCCCGCCATAAACGCCCCAATACCATGAGTTGGGCTTGATGTCCGTGACCGCCTGCGTCTGGGCGGCGACCGGTGATGCCGCGACCACTGCGGCGGCGGCGCCTGCCAGGACCGCGAACAGCGGCGTGGAACGTCGGGACGATCGCATCAGGAGCACCTCGAACGAGGGATAGACCGGAAACCGGAACAGCGCATACAGCCGACCGGCCCGCATCCTCGCGGCCGCCCAGCTACTCAACACTCGGACGACGGGAGTCGGAAAGTGGTCACGTTTCAGGGGGTCGCGCAACCACTTGGGTCGCCCCGGCCTACCGGGCGATTCCCACCCGCGCAGCAACGTCACGGATCGACCGGACCGCGTACTCGAGATCGGCCCGCGTGTGTGACGCCGACACCTGGCAGCGCAGCCGCGCCGTCCCGTGCGGCACCACGGGAAACCCGAACCCGGTCACGAAGATGCCCTGTTCCAGGAGCATCTCACTCATTCGGATGGCATCCGCTGTTTCACCGACGATAATGGGGACGATTGGAGTTTCGCCGTCGAGCGGCTTGAGGCCGGCGTCGCGAAGCGCATTCCTGAACCAGGCCGCGTTTTCCCGGAGCGCGGTTACGCGCTCCGGATGGGCTTGGACGAATCGCACCGAAGCCAACGCGCTGGCCGCGACGGTCGGGGGCAGGGCATTGGAGAACAGTTGCGGGCGCGAGCGCTGGGTCAGGATGTCGCACACGGCCGCCGGACCGGCGACGAACCCGCCGGCAGCACCGCCGAGCGCCTTGCCGAGCGTCGACGTGATGATGTCGACCTCACCCACCACACCAAAATGTTCCGCGGTTCCGCGGCCGGTGGCTCCGAGGACACCGGTCGCATGCGAATCGTCCACGATCAGCACGGCGTCGTGGTCGCGTGCCACCTGCAACAGCCGCGGCAGCTTGGCGATCGCCCCTTCCATGGAGAAGATACCGTCGGTCCAGATCAGCCTGCGGCGTGCCCCCTTGGCCGCCTGCAGCCTGGCGACGAGGTCATCGATGTTGCCGTGCTTGAACACGGCCGTCGTGCATTTCTTGATTGCCTTGGCGAGTCGCATCGAATCGATGATTGAGGCGTGGTTCAGCTCGTCGCTGGCCACAAAGTCGCCTTCCTCAATCACCGTCGCGGTGAGCGCCTCGTTCGCATTCCACGCGGATACGAAACTCATGGAGGCATCGCACCCCACGAATGCCGCGAGAGCCTGCTCGAGCTCGCGGTGGATCGTGTAGGTGCCGCAGATGAAGCGAACGCTCGCCGTGCCCGCCCCGTACCGCTCAAGCCCGTCAATCCCGGCGCGGACGATCTCCGGCTCCGCGCAGAGGCCCAGATAGTTGTTTGACGAGAGGATCAGTACCTCGCCTCGCCCTTCCATCTGGACTCGTGCCGCCTGCGGCGAGTCGAGATGGTTCAGCGTCTTGTAGACCTTCTCGGACTTGAGCTTGGCTATCTGTCCTTCAAAGTCCGCGCGAAAACCCTGATTCAAGCTCATCAGCCTGGTCTTTTTGGTGGTTGGTCTACCGTATACCGCATACCGCGTACGTCGTACTGCCGACTCGCTGGTACTCGTCACCCGATCTCAAATACCACCTTCCCCGCCTCCCCCGACTTGATCGCCGCAATGGCCTCAGCGTGCTTTTCGAGCGGAAACCGGTGCGTAATCACCGGGCGCGGGTCGAACTGTCCGCTGCGCAGAAACTGCGTCATCTGGATCCAGGTGTCGTACATCCGGCGGCCGACCACGCCATACACGGTTGTGCCCTTGAAAATGATTTCAGTGGCCAGGTCAATCTCCATCGGCTTCGAAGGAATGCCGAGGATCTGGATCCTGCCGCCGGCGCGCACCAGGGCGAACGCCTGGTGGACGGCGGCCGGAACCCCGCTCATTTCCAGGACCACATCCACGCCGAGCCCGTCCGTCGCCTTCATCACGGCGGCGGCGGCTTCGCCGGGCTGCACAGCGTCGTGTGCACCCATCTGGCTGGCGAGTGCGAGCCGCCTGGGGTTCACGTCACTGGCGATGATCCGTGACGCACCAGCCGCCTTGCAGATGCCCACGGCGAATATTCCGATCGGCCCGCATCCCGTGACCAGGACCGTGGCACCAGGGAGATTCGTGCCGTGCAGCGCCGTGTGAAAGGCGTTGCCCATGGGGTCGTGAATCCCGCCGATTTCATAGGAGATGTCATCGTCAAGATGCCAGACGTTCGTCGCCGGCATCGCGATGAATTCGGCGAAACACCCGTCGCGATCGACGCCAATGATCTTCGTGTTCGGGCAGATATGCGAGTTGCCGGTGCGGCAGAGGTGACAACGGCCGCAGACGATATGTCCCTCGGCCGTGACGCGGTCACCGACCTTCACATCGGCGACGAGCCGGCCAACCTGAGTCACCTCGCCGGCGAACTCATGGCCCACGGTGAAGGGCGGCCGGCATCGGCCCTGGGCCCACGCGTCCCACTCGTGGATATGAACGTCGGTGCCGCAGACGCCTGCGCGCTTGACAGCAATCAGCACTTCATCGTCGCGAATCGTCGGGACGGGCACGTCAGCCAGGGTAAATCCCGGGCCGGCGGCAGACTTCACCAGCGCTTTCACGGGTAGCCAGGTTGGAGGGGAAAACGAAGACCTGAAACGTCGCATCCGGTGCGCAGCCACGGAAGGTGGAGCGTGACCCATGTTACGGTCACAGCCGCTTTGGGGAGGTATTATTCAGCATGCACACTCTCACTTCCCGCAGATCGCGTTCCAAGCGCCTGCTGCTCGCGGCGTTCACTCTTGCCAGCATCGGCGGCTGCGCGGTATTCGGCCGCGGTGGGCCTCCCGCCACGGCATCGCTCTACGCCCGACTCGGCGGCTACGAAGCCATAGCGGCGGTCGCCGATGACATTCTGGCTCGCGAAATGAAGGATTCCGTCGTGGCGCCGTTTTTCAAGGGACTCGAGACGAGGGATCTCCAGCGGATCCGGCAGCATCTGGTGGATCAGCTCTGCGCCGCTGCCGGCGGCCCGTGCTTCTATCCCGGCAAGGACATGAAGACCACGCATGCCGAGATGGAGATCACGCCAGCCGTGTGGAATGCCTTCGTCGGTCACATTGGCCAGACGCTCGCCGCGTTCAAGGTGGGTGAGCGCGAGCGCAACGAGCTGGTCGTGATCGTCAACAGCATGCGCTCCGATATCGTCACCAAACCGTAGCGCAGCAGGCCAATGCCGAGGCCGGGCGCCGGGGACCAGGCACCGGCACCCGTCGACTAGAAAATCGTGCCCACCTGACCGCCATCCACCTGGATGGCGGTTCCCGTCAGGAAGCTGGCCCGCTCCGACGCAAGGAATGCGACCACCGCGGCCATCTCGCGCGGATCGCCCGACCGACCAAGCGGAATGCCGACCATGCGCGCCTTGAGCACATCCTGCACGGGCTTGCCCTCGCGCGCGGCTTTCATTTCCGCCAACTGCGTGGCCCGTGCGGTGTCAAAGTGTCCCGGAAGCACCGTGTTCACCAGCACGCCGTCGCGTGCCACTTCTGTCGCCAGCGTTTTGGCGAACCCCAGGAGTCCGGCGCGGGCGGTATTGGAGAGGATGAGCCCGGCCACTGGCTGCTTGGCGGCCATTGAGGTGAGAAAGATCATCCGCCCCCACTTCGCCTTCCGCATCGCCGGTACGACGGCGTGTGCCATGCGCACCGACGCCATCAAGTTGAGCCCAAGCGCTGCGTGATACTGCTCGTCGGTGGTGGAATCGAACATCGTCGAGGGTGGCCCACCTGCGTTCGCCACGCAGATATCGATCGAGCCCAGCGCATCGGTGACGGCAGTGGCGACGCGCGAAGCCGCGTCCGCCTGCGTGAGATCCGCCGGAACCGGCACCGCGCGCACGCCGAATTCATCGCGAATCGCCTGACAATGCGTCGTGAGCTCCGATTCGCGGCGCGCCACCAGCGCAACGTTCACACCCTCCGTTGCCAGCTCGCGCGCGATGGCGAGGCCCAATCCGCTCGATGCACCGCAAATCAGCGCGTTGCGTCCTTTTAGTCCGAGGTCCATGTCTGTAATCTGTATTGCGCATGGCGCGCGCACGAGTGATTCGGCGATTTTTCAGAGGGAAAATGCCGCGCAGGTGCGTTCGGAACCGAACCCGCCGTGGAAAAATTCCTGAAACGTTCGCGTCGGGCCGGTCGTCGGTACCGTAGCGCAATGTGTCCGTGGTACTTGCGCGATTTCGATTCGCATACAATTCTGTAGCCAAGCGGTTTGCGTTGCATCACGCCGGATGTCATGTGATTCAACGCTGTTTCGCAAAAAAACTGAAACACAAAACTCGATTTCATGCGCACTTCGCCGCGTAGCATCAGAAGGTGGCGAAGGCGTCCCAGACGGCGCCGCGGAAACGCGGTACCGATCCCAGCGATCCACCGGGGGATCGCCAGGGCAAACCACTCCTTCACAGGAGCTGTGCACCATGGCTGCAAAGAAGAAGGCCAAGAAGAAGGCGAAGAAGAAGTAGCCTTCCTGGCGAAGCAGAAGGGGCATCGGCATCACTGCCGGTGCCCCTCTTCTTTTTCCTGTCCAATTGTCTGGTTCGGCCGATCAGCTCCGCCGCCGTGCAGCGTCACGCCACCGCGATGAGTTCAGCCTCGGCGTCGGCCTCAGGAACTGGACCCCAGACATACGCCGAGAATCGCGGCGCGTCGTCAGCGTGACCCCCGCTTGAGATGACAATCCCCATCGGCTCATCGGCGGATTTCGCACCGGGAACCTGCGCGGCTTTGGCGCGCGACTGCGTTCGCTTCGTCATCTTCGCCCTCAGTCCTTTCTAATAGAATGCGTTATGCGAATCACACCACAGAGATGCACGGATAGTGCCAGCACTTCCCGTTGCGTAAGTGACGATCCCCCATAGAGTTGGAAACACAAAGGCCCGCCTTTCGCCGGCGGGCCGTTCACATATGACACAAGGATTTCTGAAACGGCGTGTCAAAACGCTACATCACATGTTTCTTTGCCACGAAAGTCTTGGCCGCGGCCGACTCCTGGACAAAGCTGATCTCCCATCCCCTGTAGTGCTCGCGAAGCTCATCTTCGGTGAGCGCGACCTGGCCGGCCACAATCGTTTCCACGAGGTGCACGCCGCCGTCGGTGGTGGCTGTCTGCAGAACGGCGATCACGCGCTCGCGTTCGAGGGGCGTCAGGTCCGAGAATGCGGCCGGCGTGCAGATCACGGCAGCCACCGGTCCATCCGGCAGCCAACTTCTGAGGTCGGTGGTCAGACCCGTGACGCGCGACCGCAGTCCAGCCTCGGACGCTGCTGACAGCACACGTTCCACCACATCAGCTTCCGGCTCTATCGCCGTGACGTCGCAGCCATTCGCCGCCAGGTAAAGCGCCGAGCCCTGCACGCGCGCGCCAGACACGACCACGGGCGCCTTGAGCGACGCCGGGCTGATGGCATGTGAGAGTGCGGTGTCCGGGCTGAGTCCCCAGTACTCGGGCCGCTTGGGCTCAGCGGAATTGCGCAGGCGCCTTCGTCGCCAGGTGTCGAAGGTCGGAATCTTCAGGCGGCGCGCGA
>JARIET010000012.1 GCA_031127185.1 Gemmatimonadota bacterium
GAGAAGGTGGCCTGGGATGAACTGGTAGCCACAATCGCAGCAGACGCCAAGGCGGCAGGCGCCGCTCAAGGCGTCATCTACTCGCTTGAGGGCTTTACAGGGCTTCCAGCAGCCTTCTACGCCGCGCAACAGGCCAGCGGGCTGAGCGTGCAGCCGGTACAGGAACTTTCTGCTGTGCTCCACGCTGATGCCGCGGCCGGGTCGGGTGCGGAGCCGGCCAAGGCGTGGTTAATTGTGCGCTCATCCCCCAGCGGGGTTCCCGTAGCCCTCGGCGCCGGTCTTGCCCCGCGTGGTGTGGCCCTGACCGAGGTCTATGTGGCTCGTGTCCCGAGCCACACCATCACGGCTTACCGGCTGGCCCGGGCGCCGTAGGCCAGCGGCGTAGCACGCGAGCGCTGTCAATCGCGTCGAGCCTCGGAAATGCCCGTGTGAGGTATGCGTTGCCCTGGTCGGCGATCAATCCCTGGTCCGGCCCGCGGCCACGAGGAGCCCCCTCACCGTAACCCGAATACAGGGAGTCCACCACGCTCATTCCGTCCAGCACGCGGCCGATGGGCGCGAAGCCCAGCCCATCGAGGCTGTCGTTGTTGCCGGTGTTCACGAAGAGCTGAACCGTTCGGCTGTTCCGCCCGCGATTGGCAAAGCTGAGCGTGCCACGTGTATTCGACACCTTCGCAGGCTCGTCGGGCATGGTGAAGCCCTCCCAGGCCCGGGTGACCGCGGGGTCGCCGTGGAAGCCGAACTGGGCCATGAACCCCGGAATCACCCGGTAAAAGCGCACCCCGTCATAGTAGCGGGCCCGCGCGGCGTGCCAGAGCCGATCTGAGCCTCTAGGCGCGACCGACCGGATGATTCGGGCCGTGAACTTCCCCTTGGTCGTGTGAAAGGAGATGTCGAAGCTGTCGGGCCCGGCGATTGCCAGCTGGGCTGCCGTGGGTCCCCGCAGGCTAGGGGCGGTCGCCTGTGCGGCCGACTGGGCGCTCGCAGTGAGTGCGCCAAAGAGCAATGAGGTCGTGACGAATGGGATTCGCATCCCGGAATTTTAGCGACTTAATGCACGAAGGGGCCCGGTCTTTCGACCGGACCCCTTCGCTATCTGAATACTGCTAACTGCCCAGTTCCTTACGGAACCGTGGTGATGGTCGCGTTCGCGGCCGAGCGCACACCGTCGTGCGTGGCGTTCACGCCAATGGCGACGATCGTCTGCACGCCAATGAGCGGGTGGTCATACGCGCCAGCCGTCGGCGGATCCCACGTGAACGACCAGGTGTAGACGCGGTTCGTCGCGTTGTCCACCACAGTCGGCGTCGTGGCCGTGCCAATCAGGCGGTACGAGTTCGTGGCGCCGTGGTAGTTATAGAACTCCACGCGCGAGAACGGGTTCAGCGCCACGTTGACCGTGCCAACCGTGGTCGCCGTGATGGCGATTGAGTTGACCGTCGGAGCAACACCGTTGCCCGATGCGTCCACGGTCACAGCCGTGTTGGTCACCGAGAAGCCAGTGGTTGCACCTGCGCCGAACGCCGCCGCAATACCGGCCGGAGCATACGGATCGGTCGCCGGAAGCGCCGGGAGGTTGACTGCCGGAACCGCCGTCGGGCCAGCAGTCGCGGTCAGCGCAGCGCGGTCAGTGACCGTGTGCGAGACCGACAACAGTACTGCACCGATGCCCGTCGGGACGCCCGCGCCCGTCACACCCACCATCGAGCGAAGTAGCGTCAGCGGATTCGTCGACGTCGCAGTCGTCGTGAAGCTCTCGAAGGCACCGAACGACGTCGGAGCGGAAAGAATCTGCGCACCGGCCGCGCCAGGAGCGGCGTCGAGGGCGACGTAGTTCTGTCCCCACTGCGACGTGCTGATGTCGAGGTTGTCAGTGAGCGACGAGCTGAACAGGTTGGTTGCACCAGCGGACGTCGTCATCACCGGGATCGAGAACGGCCCGGTCGGCGCCGTGGTGTCGAACAGGTACGTGCGGGTCACCGAGAGCGACGCATTGGCTGCGCCGTCTTCGACAAACGCCGTCACGACATAGTACGCCTGCACGTTCGTTGCACCTGGATCAATGAACGGACCGGCAAGGGCGAAGTTCGACGGACCGCCGGTTGCATTGAACGCCGGGGTCGCCGCATTCCACTTAGTGCTCGCCGTGGCCGTCGTGCGCCGCGTGATGTCGACCCGTGCTGGCGTCGCGCTCGGCGTGGACGGGCCAGCCGGCAGGGTCGCCGGGTCGCTGTACGTGAACGCGCCGAACGCTACGCCGCCGGGGGCGGCAATCGCCGTTCCCGTGGCCGGAGCGCCAAGCGCTGCAATCGTCGGGATCGTGCGATCCACGCCGAAGGTCGCAGCAGCCGAGGCAACCGACGTGTTGCCAAGAAGATCCTTGGCCGTGGCCGTCGCCGAATACGTCGTGTTGACGATCGACTCCGCGAGCGTCGCGGCATTCGTAACAACCGCACCGCCAACCGTCGTGGTGTAGATCAAGGTCTCGTCCGTCGAGACGCCCACGCCGCCGCCAACACCGGCGTCAACAACCGCCGCCGTGATGATGCCGCCGTTGCCGGCCGCCGTACGGTTGAAGGGGATTGCATCGTTCACCCAGGCCAGCGTGTTACGACGCGTGGCAATCGTCATGCCGAGCACCGGGGCTGCCGGGGCCAGATTGTCCACGCGGAAGCCGCCACCCGTCGTGATGGGCAGGGCCGTCGTGGTGAACGGGTTGCCGTTCGCATCCTGAGCTGCCACGACGGTGATCTGCTCACCGGTGTTGTTCGCAGCCGCGCAGGCGCCGGCGTTGAACGAGTAGGTGGAGATGTTGGTTGCTGCCGCAGCGCCCGAGTTGGCAAACGTTCCCGTCCAGGCAAACGTGCCGGCCGCCGGGGCCGTGAGCGTGCGGGCGCGCTGCGTACCGAAGCCGCCGCCGTCGCAAGCAAGCGTACCGAAGTTGACGCTGGCCGAAGCAAGGGCAACGCCCGAGTACGAAACCGGCACCATCGAGATGATCACGTCACCGCGGTTGTAGCGGAAACCAGCCGCGTTGTTCGCGTTTGCTGCCGTCGCGCCGCCGACCGTGACGGTCGTGGAGAACGCGTTCGGGTTGGCAAAGGTCAGGGTCTGCTGCGCCGTGGCCGAAGCGGCCGACGACGAACCCGCCTGCGAAGTGAAGAGCTGCGCCGAAACCAGCTGTGCCGCGTTCAGCCAGCGCGGAACGCCTGTTGCCGCCGTAAACGCCGCAGTGTTCACGCTGAACACAATCTGCGGGAACGTCGACTGCGTCTCGGCTGCTTCGTCAGCCGCGAAACGGAGCGCGGCCGCCTGGGCTGCCGTGAACGTCTGCGAGTCCTGACGCACGCCACCAACGATCAGTACGACCTTGGTCGGCGTCTGCGTGCCGGGGTTGATGTTGAGCCGCACGTCGATCTGGCCAGCGACCGCCGCCGGGTTGACCGGGGCGTTCAGGTTACCAGCCGCTGTGATCGATGCGATCGAGACCTGGGCCGGCACAACCGCCGCCGCCGCCGTAATCACGACCTGCGCGCAACCCTTCTTGGTCGCGTCCACCGTCGAGGTGGCGCAAACCGAACCGCTGTTGCCGGCTGCGCTCGCCGGGACCGCCGAAAGCGCGCCCGACGTAGCGTTGACCGTGAGACCCGTCACCGTGGTGTTCCAGGTGACCGTGGCCGCGGCGCCGTTCGAAACATCAACGATTGCCGTGAACGTCAGCGTCTGGCCGACCGAGAGCGTCACGCTCGACGGCGACACGGTCACGCTGTTCACCGTCGGCGTGGGCGTGGGCGTCACCGGCTGTACGATCTCGACCTTGTCACCGCAAGCAGCAGCAAAAATCGCTGCCGCGGCGACAAAAGAAGAACGAAGGACTTTCATGCTACCTCCATAGAGTGAAAACACACTGCTGCCTAACATATGAATGATGACACACATCGGGCGGGAGAGCAACCCCGTTTGCGGAGGCGCCCTACCTGCCCGATTCTGCCCAGTCATATGGTTTGCGCCGAAGCAATTCGGCGCCCCACAAACTACGGCTACCCGGGGGGCCCGTCAAGCAAAACGGGTCTCCCGTCGGGGAAAAGACGAGCGGGCGCCTGCACGGTAACCCCGGCACCCGAAGACAACCCAAAGAAGCGGATTCTGAGTCTTTGCCGTGCTAGCCGAACGGCTGCTCGAGCGCCGTTCGGCAGAACGCGGCCCGGTGGTGCGCCGTCTGGCCGTGGAGGCGAAGGCCGGCGATGTGGGTTGCGGTGACATATCCGGCATTCCGCTCCCATCCGTAGACGGGATACCTGTTGGCGAGCCTCTGTAGCAGGTGGTCGCGCATCACCTTGGCGAGGATACTCGCACAGGCCACCGAATAACAGCGCGCGTCGGCGTCGACCACGGCCAGGTGGTCGAGTCCGAGCTGCCGCATCGGCTTTCCATCGAGGAGCAGGAGGTCGTAGGGGTGCCGCAGCCGGGTGGCTGCGCGCCGGATCGCCACCGCTGTGGCGCCGAGGATATTGTGGCGCTCGATTTCATTGACGCTCGCCGCCGCCACGGCATAGTCGAGCGCGCGGGCCCGGATCAAGGGCGCCAGCCGCTCCCGTTCAGCCGCCGACAGCTGTTTGGAGTCCGCGACGCCGGGGATCGCCCGCTGGTCGGGGGGCATGAGAATGGCGCAAACGACGACGGGGCCTGCCAGGGGGCCCCGTCCGACTTCATCCACTCCGGCGATGTACCGGTATCCCTCGGCCCGCAGGTCGCGCTCGATCGTGCTCCAGCGCGCCACGACCGGCCAGTTTACTCGGCGGCGTCCGCCGAGCCTGTCTCGGGCACATTCACGCGGACGCGCTTCTCCTTGATGCGCGCGCCCTTGCCAGCCAGACCGCGCAGGTAGAAGAGCTTGGCGCGCCGAACGCTGCCGCGGCGCACGACGTTGATGCTTTCCAGCATCGGCGAGTGCAGCGGGAAGATGCGCTCGACGCCAACGCTATTGGAGATCTTGCGAACCGTGAAGGTCTCGCTGACGCCCGCGCCACGCTTGGCGATGCAGACGCCCTCAAAGGCCTGGATACGTTCCTTGTCGCCTTCGCGGACGCGGACATTCACGCGAACCGTGTCGCCGGCGCGAAAGGGCGGGACGGCGCGCGTCCACTCTTTCTGGGTTTCGATGAAGGGGTGCATAAGTACGGCTCTTGATTCGGGGTGCGGAGAGCCAAGAAGGATAACCGCAGCGATCTGGAACTACAAGAGCGAGTATGCGGTTAGCGGTGGGCAGTTCGCGAACAACGAAACGCCAATCTCCGTGAGCTGCTAACCGCCAACCGCAAGCCGCCTACTCGCGGTCGCCTTTCCTCCACTTCTCGATCGCCGCGTGATTCCCGGAAAGCAAGACGTCCGGGACCTTGAACCCCCTGTATTCCGGCGGCCGGGTGTAGCTCGGAGCGCTGATCCCTCGCCCATCGTAAAACGAGTCTCCGCGGGCACTGTCCAAATCGCTCATGGCGCCGGGAAGGAGCCGAACAACCGAATCGATCACGGCGAGGGCCGCCGGCTCGCCGCCTGAAAGCACAAAGTCGCCCAGCGATAACTCTTCCGTCGCCAGATGGTCGGCCACGCGCTGATCGACGTCCTTGTAGTGCCCGCAGAGAAGCGTGAACTCCTCCAGACCAGACAGTCGAACGGCGTCATCGTGCGTGAATCGGCGACCGCGAGGAGAAAGCAGGATGATCGGCGGCTTCGCCCCCAGGGCCTCCACAGCTTCAAAAAACGGATCCGGCTTCATCACCATGCCGGGCCCACCGCCATACGGCGCGTCGTCCACGCTTTTGTGCTTGTCGTGCGTGTAGTCGCGGAGCTGCGCGAGTTGATAATCCACGGCGCCCGCGGCCTTGGCGCGTGCCGGGATCGAGAGGCTGAGGGGTCCCTCGAAAAACTCCGGGAAGATCGAGATCACGCGGATAGTGAGCATCAGGCCTTCTCGGTCGCGACGGGTTCCAGCAGGCCGTCCGGAAGCTGCACCGTGATCAGGCGCGCAGCACGGTCGACCGACACAATGAAAGCGTCGTTAAACGGGATATCGGCACGCCACTTCGGGCCACGGACTTCGAGCACAATGCCCTGCGGAAGTTCGTACCAGCCGGCGACGAGGCCAAGTTCCCCGTGCGGCTCGTCGCGCACGGCGATGCCGACGAGCTCGTGCAGGTACAGCTCATTCCCCTGCGGTGGCGTGAGTTCCGCCTGCGGCGCGGAAAGGACGACGCCGCGCCACAGATCGGCGGCGCTCTTGTCGTTGACACCCTCGAGCTTGACCAGCCAGCCGTCCTTGAAGGGACGGCTGCGCTCAACGACGTGCACCTGTGTGGGGCTGACATAAACAGAACGGCCGGACGCGAAGACCGCGTCCGGCTCGTTGGTGATCGGTTGGACCAGGAGCTCGCCCTTCAGCCCGAAGGCCTTGCGCACCCGGCCAACGATCGAGAGGTCTACGGTCAGGCCTCGGACACCGGCACGGCGGCGCCCGCCAGCTTCCTGGCGAGCCGCGCTTCGTGGCGCGCCTTGAGCAGGCCTGCGCGACGGAGCAGCGAGCGCACGGTATCGCTCGGCTGGGCACCGTTGTCGAGCCAATAGCTGACGCGATCGGCGAGCAGGTTCACGGCGGTGTTGCCACCGCGCGGATTGTACTGACCGACGTTCTCGAGGTACTGACCCTCGCGAGGAGCGCGGCCATCAACGACAACAATGCGGTACGACGGGGAGTTCTTGCGACCGGTACGGCGGAGACGAATGCGGACGGCCATCGGGTGTTCCTCGAGAGGGTTGCGGGTGCTGCGCCACGGCTCATCGCGCTTCGGACATTTGCCCGGCGCACCGTGGTTCTACTGCGGGGACGCGGATGAACGCGGATTCAGACGGCGATCTCCGCGGATACAGCCATTAACGATAACGACCCATCATCCCTGGTGGCAGTCTCCCAGCGCCGGCCGACGCCTTCTTCATCATCTTCTGCATCTCCCGGAACTGCTCCAGGAGGCGGTTCACATCGCTGATGGGGCGCCCACAGCCCTTGGCGACCCGTGCCCTCCGCGACCCATTGAGGATCGTGGGGTCTTTGCGTTCGGCCGGGGTCATCGAGAGAACAATCGCCTCGGCGTGCTTCAGACGCTTGGGGTCCGAGTTGACCTGCTTCAGCATTTTCGAGTTGACGCCGGGCAGCATCTTCAGAATGCCCTCGATGGGGCCCAGGCGCTCGATCTGCCTCATCGCGCCGAGGAAGTCCTGCAGGTCCATTCCTTCCTTGCGGACCTTCTTCTCGAGTTTCTTCGCGGCGTCGGCATCCATCGTGGCCTGGGCCTTCTCCACGAGCGAGATCACATCGCCCTGCTGGAGAATGCGGCCGGCCATTCGGTCCGGATGGAACTCCTCAAGCGCGTCGGCCTTTTCGCCCGTGCCGATGTACTTGATGGGCTTCCGCGTGACGCCGTAGATGGAGAGCGCAGCGCCACCGCGGGCGTCGCCGTCCATCTTGGTGAGGATCACACCAGTGAGCCCCAACGCCGCATCAAATCCCTGCGCGATCTTCACGGCCTCCTGGCCGGTCATGCCGTCGGCGACGAGGAGGATCTCGTCGGGGCGGACGGCCTCCTTGAGCCGCTTGAGCTCGCCCATCATCTCATCATCGATCTGCAACCGGCCGGCGGTGTCGAGCAGCACCACGCGGTCGCGTTCGTGGCGTGACACCTCGAGTCCGGCCCGTGCGATCTTCTCGACGTCGGACGTCGAGCGATCGGCATACACGGGGATCTCGAGTTCCCGCCCCAGCGTCTCCAGCTGGTCGATGGCGGCGGGCCGATACACGTCGAGTGCAATGAGCCGGACCTGACGCCCTTCTGCCTTGAGCCGGCGCGCGAGTTTCGCGCTCGTGGTGGTTTTGCCGGAGCCCTGTAAACCCACCAGCATCACGACGGTTGGCGGCAGGCTCGACATCCGCAGCCCTTCGCGGCGCTCGCCGAGGAGCACGACCAGCTCGTCGTAGACAATCTTGACGAGCTGCTGCGCCGGCGAGACTGACGTGACCTTCATCGCGCCGATGGCCTTCTGCTCCACGCGCTCGAGGAACTCGCGCGAGAGCTGGAAGTTCACATCGGCTTCGAGGAGGACGCGGCGCACCTCGCGCAGCCCTTCCTTGATGTCGGCTTCATTGAGGACGCCACGACCGCGCAGGCGGGCGAACGTGGCGCTCAGCTTGTCTTGTAGTTCTGCAAACATCGTGCGCACAATCTAGCTGCATTGCCCGAAGAGGTCTTACTGCGGGGACGCGGATTTGCGCGGATTGAAACGACAATAAACGCGGATACTGCAACGAAATGGGGGAACGACAGCCTGAGCCGACGCTGCTGTTCCCCCTTGTCAGTATCCGCGTTCATCGGTCCTGATTCGCGTTCATCCGCGTCCCCGCAGTAAAAGCCCCGCGGCCCCGCCGTAGAACCCGCCGGTTCGCACGACTAGAATACAGGTCGTGACTGCGCGCGCACCGACGCGTTTCCAAGTACCGGACGAGCTGCCCCTCCTGGCGCTCCGCAGCACGATCGTCTTCCCGCACGGGAGGATCGGCGTGCAAGTCGGCTCGCCGGAAAACCTCGCCGTGCTGCAATCGCTGCCAACGACGGATGCGTACGTCGTGGTGGCTGTGGCGGCGGGATCGTCCGCGTCGGAGCTCGACCGCCTGCTCCCCCGCATCGGAGTGGTGGCGCGCGTGAGCGACCGCGCGCCGGCCGGCGCGGAAACAGTACAGGTCACCCTCGAAGGCATTTCGCGCGTTCGGATCGTTTCGCTGGTCCGCGGCGCTGGGCATCCGGTCGCTCGACTCGCCACGGTGGACGAGGTGGCGGCCGACAGCGCCGCGATCGAGGCGGCGCTTGAGCGCATCGTGCGCGCCGCAGAAGCGCTGGCGGAGGCTGACGTGCGCTTTCCTGCGGAACTGCCGGGGCTGGTCTCCCGCAGCGCCACCAACCCGGCGCGCGGCACAGACCTGGCCGCAGCGCACTCCAGTTTCCGCGTGAGTGAGCGCGACGAGTTGGTACAGTGCCTCGATATCGGCGAACGGGCCCAGCGCATCGCCGCGCGTCTGGAGAAGGATGTGGCCCGCGCGCAGGTCCTCGGTGAAATGGAACGGCGGACGGAAGTGAGCGTTGAGCAGCACCATCGCGAGTTCTTTCTCCGGCAACAGCTGCAGCAGATCCGTGCCGAACTTGGCGAGCGAGATCCGACCGACTCGGAGGCCGACACGATCTTGCGTCAGATCGCAGAGGCCGGGCTGCCCGAGGCCGTGGCGATCGAAGCCCGCCGAGAAACCGAGCGACTGCGCGCCCTGGCTCCTGCCTCGAGCGAATATCAGGTGCTCCGCAACTACCTGGAGTGGGTGCTCGCGCTGCCGTGGAATCGCGCATCCGGCACGGCGGAGATTCCGATCGATCGCGTGGAGCACGCGCTCGATGACCGCCACTACGGACTCGAGGAGGCGAAGGAGCGGATTCTCGAATACCTCTCGGTGCGTCAGCTCCTGGGCGCCGGCGGCCGCGACCCGCATGGACCGATTCTTTGCTTCGTTGGCCCGCCGGGCACCGGGAAGACGTCACTCGGCGAGGCAATTGCCGAGTCCATTGGCCGCGCCTTTTACCGCATCTCGGTAGGCGGCGTGCGCGATGAGGCCGAAGTGCGGGGCCACCGGCGCACGTATGTCGGATCGATGCCGGGCCTCGTAGTGCAGGCGATGCGTCGCGCGAACGCGAAAGATCCGGTCCTGATGATCGATGAGATCGACAAGATGAGCAGTGGCGGCCCGGGCGGAGACCCGCTGGCGGCGATGCTGGAAGTGCTCGATCCGTCGCAGAACGCGTCCTTCGTCGATCACTACCTCAACATTCCGTTCGACCTCTCGCGCGTGCTCTTCATTTGCACCGCGAACTCGCTGCTCGACATTCCGGCGCCGCTGCGCGACCGCCTGGAAGTGATCCGAATCGCCGGGTACACGGTGGAAGAGAAGGTCGAGATCGCCTGGCGCTACTTGTTGCCGCGGCTGTTTCGCGAGCATGGCATCACGGACCGCGACCTCCAGTTCACCGACGAAGCGCTCTCGACGGTGTCGAATCGTTACTCGCGCGAGGCGGGGCTGCGCGGCTTCGAGCGAAACCTTGCCGCATTGATGCGTCGACGTGCACGCCGGAAAGCGCAGGGCGAGGACGGCGCGTGGGTGGTGGACACCGCCAGGATCGAGGACGTGCTCGGCGCACCGCGGTACGGGGCGGACGAAGCGGAGGTCGAGCCGGAGATTGGTACGGTGACGGGGCTCGCCTGGACCGCGGCGGGCGGCGAACTCATGACGATCGAGGCACTACGGATGCCGGGCACCGGCAAGCTGCACGTCACCGGGCAGCTCGGTGATGTCATGCGTGAATCCGTGGACGCCGCCTGCTCGTACGTTCGGTCCATGGCCAGGCCGCTCCGCATTCACGACGCCGAGATGAAAACGACGGACCTGCACATCCATTTCCCGGCCGGGTCGGTGCCGAAGGACGGACCGAGCGCCGGTGTCGCCGTGACGTTGGCGATCGCCAGCGTGATGAGCCGACGCGCCGTGCGGCGCGACGTGGCGGTCACGGGCGAGGTCACGCTGCGCGGCAAGGTGCTCGAAATCGGCGGCGTGAAGGAGAAGGTTCTCGCTGCGTACCGCGCGGGATTACGCGAAGTGATCCTCCCCGCGACCAACGAAAAGGACCTGCGTGGGTTGCCGGAACGTGTGCGCGGCCAAATGCAGATTTCGTTCGCCAAGACCATGGACGAAGTGATCGACCGGATGCTGCTCGCGCCGCTCGCACTCGTCCGTGATGACGTCCCCACCGTGGCCGGTCCTCGCGCACCAGCAGCCGACGCGCCCCGCAGCGGGCCGCCCGACACCGACGACGCGTGGCCGACCTGAACGGTGTGTGGGTACAGTTCACCATCAACGTGTTGGTGGGGACGGTCGCCGGCGGAGTGACAAATGCCGTAGCGGTGTGGATGCTGTTTCATCCGCACGACAAGAAGTTCGGCTTTCACGGCGCGATCCCCAAGAACAAGGCACGCCTGGCCAGGAGCATCGGCCGCACCGTGGGGGAGCGGCTCCTCACCGCGAACGACATCGTCCATGAGCTGCACACAGCCGGGTTGCGCGACACGATGGACACCAAGCTCGAGTCGTTCTTCACCGGACTGCTCGACCGCGAATGGGGTTCACTCAATACGCTCCTTCCTCCAGCCGTCACGGCCGAGGTGGAACATGCTCTGAGTGGGCTCGGCCAGCCGGTGGCTGAGGCCTGGGCCCGTGAGGTACACTCGCCGGCGTTTGAGGCGCGCGTCCACGCCTTTGTCGTGAAGATGCGCAACGAACTGACGCTGGTTCCCGTGGGGGCGGTGCTCACGGCCGAGCGTCGCGCGGAGTTGGCCGCACAAGCCGCCGACCTTGCTGCCGATGTGATTGCCGAGAGCCGAAAGGACGAAGCGCGCTCGGCCAAATCCCGTCTTGGGGATTTTGTGCTGCGGCTTGCCGGAGAGGAACGCACGCGTGCTTTCGTCGAGCGGACAGTGCACACGGCGCTCGGCCGCGCAGAGTCGCGCACCTGGGGCGAACTGCTCGCACCCGTCAGCGACGCAGAGGTCGTGAAGTGGATTCTGGAAGCCGCGCGATCACCACGCGCCGCGGAACTCGCTGCTGGCGCTGCCGGCGGCGCCGCGCGGGCCATTCTGGAGAAGCCCATCGGCCGCGTAGGCCGCTGGCTGCCGGAAAATGCGGCTCAGCGGATGTCGGCGGTTGCGGCTCCCGCGCTTTGGGACTGGTTTGTGGCACAGATCCCCGGATTCCTCGAGACCCTGGACCTCGAGGGAATGGTGGAGCGCAAAGTCCTGGGATTCAGCACGCAGCGCGTGGAGGAACTCGTGCGCAACGTCACGCAGCGCGAACTCGACGTGATCGTGAACCTGGGCTACGTACTCGGCGCCGTCATCGGCATTTCGACCTTTGTGATCGGACGCCTGATCGGCGGGTGACCCACGCGGGCGCGGCGCGCCCGCGGCGATGGGGCGTCAGTACGTGAAGGTCGTGATCACGCGGCCACTGCCCTGGCCGCCGCCGTTGCCGGAGCCGACGAATGCCCCCGTATACACTGACGGGAGCTTTCCCTTGGCGTTGATCGTCACGACATATTCGGTGCGCTGCGCGGAACACGCCGACCAGTAATTCACCCGCACGACATATTCGCCCCGCGGCGCGATGAGCCCCGTCGACCAGAAAACGTTCTCCGCGCGCGGGCCGTCCGAGCCGCAGCCGGCGTTCGAGTCCAGATCGAGGGTTCCACCGGACACCAGGGTCTTGTGTCCATAAAACGCCTCTTCACCGAGGGGATCAACGACGTGCAAATCCACGTCGGCCGCCGAATTCCAGGTGATGTTGACCTGCACGTCACCGGTACCCACCGAGATCATGCTCACGGGATTGTCCTGTGCCGTTCCGTACGGGCCACCCGCCGAACCGGCGAGGCGCAGCTGGAACACAGGCGTCGGCACATCCTGCCCAAACACAATCAGGATCTGCGCGGACGTCACCGCCGCCGGGAGCGTCAACTCCCAATGGTCGTCCACATCGGGGATGGCGACGGCAAGTTTGGTAAACGGAGTGGCGGAGGTTGCCGTGACCTGGACTGTACCGCCCAGCAGCACCAGCGCGGGAATCGGCGCCGTGATCACGGGCGCCGTGCCTGTCGCCGTCGGCGCGCCGGCACGCAGCGCGGCCTTCACTGTTCCATCGGAGAGTTCGACCGCAGTGACGTAACGCGAAATGGCCACCCGCTCCGGCTCCACGGCCTTTTCCCATTCGATGCACGCCGACACCGCTACGAGCAGGCCAGCGGCCAGCGCCCACCGGGCGCCGCGTGCAAGTCCGCGCGCGCCGCTGCGCCGAATCGCAGAAATCAGTTTGGGCTCGTGCATCATCTTTGGTGTCTCCGTGCTACTGGACCGACGTCAGTTTCACCCTGGACAGATCAAGCAACTGCGCGCTGCTGCCATCGGGAGCGTCGGTGTACAACACGGCGGGCCTGCCCTGCACCGTCACTGCCCTGATCACGACGGAACGACCCCGCGCCGCATAGCGCAGAACCGTTCCCGTTCCGCCCGCGCCAGCATGCAACCCGAACCGTTTTTCCATGGCTTCCGACATCACAAAGCGGAACTCCGCCGCGTCGAACGGCGAATCCCACACACTCAACCAACTCAGCGCTGCGCCGTTCGCCGTACGAATCACCTGGTACCGATCACCGCCCCACCCAGTCGCGGCGCGCGACGCGGCCGCGACGTTCTTCAACTGCTGGTGCAGCAGCAACCGCGTTTCGAATTCACCCAGTCCGTTCTCGTACACCAGCGTTCCGCCCATTGGCCGAGGAAGCGTGATCACGATGGGAGCTTCCGTCGAATCGAGGAGCTTGCCCGGATGCATCACCTGCTCGGTCGACGTCGGCAGTGCAGTCAGGGTGGAGATTCCGGGACGCTTCTCTTTGAACGCCCGGGTGAACTCGGCCCCGCTGAGGTACGGAAAGAGCAACGTCTCCTGTATGAACATCGGCGCCGTAGCGAAAACCGGCATCGTTGCCATGTTATCGCGAATCATCTGTCGTACCCGGTCCCATCCGCCGGGCAGCCGTGCAAACATGTTGCTGCCACCCAGCATTACGCTGAGTTGTTCATATGTCGCCCCGCCTTCGACCACCGCCTGCGCCGCCATCGTCCGGTCGTTGTCGGTCCGAAGCTTCGCGATGGAGTCAAGCGGCAGATACTGGTCCTGCAACGCGTGCACCAGTTCGTGTGTGATCGTGATGTTCAGCACATCAGGGGACGGCGCCGCACCCCCGGCTCCGTCCTGAACCACATATAGGACTTTCGTGGCCGGGTCGTAGTAACCGATTACCTGTTCCGCGAGGAGCTTGAGCAGGAAGGATCGGAGGTCGAGCGTGTCGGGCAAGAGGCCGAAGAGGCGATAGGCCTGCTCCTGACCGGCCATTTCGAGCGCCGGCTGCTCTTCGTCGAATTTGGCCTCGAGAAACGCCTTCAACTCGGCCCTGGTGCGTACTTCGAGCTTCGGTGGCGTCTTGAAGGTGAGGCCGGTGGCTTTCTCAACCAGCGGAATGGCCGCGGCCACTTCCTTTCCGTAGGGGCCTGGGTGTGTGGGCGGCTTGGACGTGCACGCGACGATCGTGGCGAGGCTTACGGCGAGCGGAACCAGGTGACGAGACATCCCTCGAATCTACCGGGTCAGCCGGTCAACCGTCCGATGTACCAGCCGAGGAGCGCGTCGCCCCAGAGCAGCGCGACGACCGCTGCCGGGGCGAGGAACACGCCGAACGGAACAAGCGGAGTCTCGAACTGCTCGCCTTTTTGCCGTGCACGCCACCAGCCGATGGGAATCACGAAGATCACAAACGCGACCGCGCCGATCGCTGCGCCGAGGAGCACGGTGATGAGGGCTCGCCCAGGCCCGAGCGCGGCACCTGACATCGCCATCAGCGTGGAATCCCCGAACCCCATGGCCTCCTTCTTCAGCGCGACCTCGCCCAGCCAGCCGATGATGGCGATCGCCCCGGCTCCGACGCAGGCGCCAAACAGCGCGTCAAGGGGTGTCGCGAACGGAAACTGAGAATCGGTGAAGAGACCGGCCACACTCGCGGCAAGCAGGAAGAACAGTCCGGTCACCGTGAATCCATCGGGGATCACGTACGACCGGAAGTCGGTCACGGCGATACCGAGCAGGATCGTGAAGAAGACTGAGAGGCGAAACCCAAGAAATGTCGGCCCCTCGGCGGCATACGACAGTAGCCAGATGATCCCGGTGGCCGCTTCCACCGCAGGGTACATCGCAGAAATCGGGGTGGCGCAGGTGCGGCAGCGCGCGCGCAGGATCATCCACGAAACCACCGGAATGTTGTCGTACCACGCCAGCGAGTTCCCGCACCCCGGGCATCGCGAGCGGGGCTTTACGACCGATCCGCCTTCTGGCCACCGCAAGATGCAGACGTTGAGAAATGACCCGATGCTCGCGCCAATGAAGAACACGAAACCCGCCAAGACCGCACTCATGAGCGGAGCGCGTACAGAAGGACTCCGGCGGCGACCGCGACGTTGAGCGACTCGACTCCGGCCGTCATTGGCAGCGATACGAGTTGGGCCGCGGCCGCGCGCACGGCCGGCGAGAGCCCGGCGCCTTCGTTCCCAACCGCAAGCGCAAACGCATGCGGCGCCGGCAGGTCGTCAACGGCGCGGCCTCCGGTATCCGCGCCCCAGAGCGGGACGTTTGCACCCCGCAGCGCGGTCGCGAGTTCATTGAGTGTCGCCGTGGTCACCGTGAGATGAAAGTGACCCCCGACCGCCCCGCGCACCACCTTCGCGTTCCAGAGATCAGCCGTCCCGGGAAGCGCGACGATCGTCCGCACGCCAAGGGCGGCCGCCGTACGGATCAACGTTCCGACGTTCCCCGGATCCTGAACCCCGTCCAGAACGAGGGTGCGCATCAGTTGCGCCTTGTCGACACCGGCCAGCGGTGTCATCGGGACTTCGGCGATCGCGAGAATCCCCTGCGGATTGTCCGTGCCGGCGGCCGACTCAAACTCAGCATCGCTGAGTGTCGCGATCGGCACGCCCCGCGCCGCCAGCACCGTCACAACTGCAGCGCCGCGCCCATCGCCGGGGAGTCCCGGAGTGACCAGCACGCCTCGCACCGGCACCCCGGCCCGGGCAAGCTCCTCCACGGCACGCACGCCTTCCGCGACGAACAACCCATTGCGCTCCCGCGCCTTGCGACGCTGGAGGTCTCGGGCGAGGGTGAGAAGTTGTGCGGGATTGTTAACTTGGTTGCGATGCATCGCGCTCCTGATGTGACCCGAAAATCGCCGGAAGACCCAACAATGCGCAACGCGGCCCGCCCGTTCCTGACCCTCGCGCTTGGTTGTGCGCTCGCCGCCACTCTAACCACAGCGGCCTGCGCGGTCTCGCAAGCCAATGAAGTGCAGCTCGGCGCCGACTATGCGGCCCAGATTGAGAAAGAGCTGCCGATTGTGCGCGATCCGGAGATTGTGCGGTACATCAACGTGCTAGGCGACTCGCTTGCCCGCGTGGTGGACGAGCGGGGGCTGACCTGGCATTTCGCGGTCGTGGACTCACGGGACCTGAACGCCTTTGCATTGCCGGGCGGCTACATCTTCGTGAACCGCGGCATCATTGAGCGGTCCACGTCGATGGCGCAGGTTGCCGGTGTGCTCGGCCACGAAATTGGCCACGTCACCAAGCGCCACTCGGTGAAACGGATGCAGAAGGCGCAGGGGGCGAACATTGGCGTTACGCTGGCGTGCGTGTTGACGGGCGCATGCAACAATCAGGTCGCGCAGGCCGGGATCAACGTGGCCGCCGGCGGCGTATTTGCGAAGTTCAGCCGGGATGACGAACAGGAAGCCGACGCCGAAGGCGTGAAAACCCTGATCCGCGCGGGAATCGACCCGGCAGGCATGCCGCAGATGTTCCGCATCCTGCTCGATGAGCGAACCACGAGGCCGAGCGGCGTAGAGACGTTCTTTCTCTCGCATCCGCTGGCCGAAGATCGCATCGCGTTCACCCGGCAGCTCATTGCGCAGAACTCACCGGATATCCTCCGCGGCCTGACAAGCGATTCGCCGAATTTTCAGGCGTTCAAGCGCCGACTGTTGTCTCTTCCTGCCCCGCCGCCGGCGGCGACCAAGCAACCGTAAGGATTCTGCCTTCGGTTGCCCCCTAAGCGCTCGCGACGAACGCCTCAAGCAGCCGCGCAAACCCCTCGGACGCTTTCTCGGCGGCCAGCACCACGTCGTAGTGCGACACAAGGGCATCTGTGAGCCCGGCGGCGGCGTTGGTGACAAGCGAGACCGCCACCATCTCCATCCCGATGGCCGCGGCCACGATGGCCTCAGCGACGGTGGACATTCCGGTGAGGTCGGCGCCGAGGCGCTGCAGCATGCGCACTTCACTGGGCGTCTCATATGCCGGTCCGAGCAGGCCGGCATACACACCGCTGCGCAGGGGGACATCTGCACGCTCTGCGGCACTACGGACAAGCGCCCCGAGTCGCCGCGAATACGGTGCCGACATATCTGGAAATCGCAGGTCGCCCTGCTGCACCGGTCCCGTCAGCGGGTTCTGTCCTGTCAGGTTGAGCTGGTCCTCGATCAAGACGAGGTCCCCCGGCACGAACTCCGGATTCAACCCGCCGCTGGCATTGCTCGCGAAGAGCACGCGCGCGCCAAGCGCGTGGGCGACGCGCACCGGAAATGCCGATACGCGCGGCGCGTGGCCTTCATACATGTGGAATCGCCCGGCGAACGCGACGACGTCGCGCCCTGAGAGCGTACCGGCGATCAGTCGTCCCGCGTGGCCGATCACGGATGGCGAGGCGAACCCCGGGATGTCGGAGTACGCGAGTTCGCGTGCGCCTGCAATACGGCCCGCAGCGCTGCCAAGCCCCGATCCGAGGATGATTGCGACGTGGGGATGCACGTCGCCGAGGGCAGCGCGAATGGCAGCCGCGGCGTCCGCCGCGGCTTCGGCGTTCCAGAGATCCACGTTAACTGCGCTCATTGGGCCACCGACGCGCGGAAACTGGCGATCTCGGCGTCGGCCTGCGCGACGAGAGCACGTCGCTCTGCCTCGGGAAGGAATGCCGACGCGAACCCTGCGCGCGCGATCCGGCACACCGCGTCGAGGTCGAGGTCGAGCGCATCAACCGCGTGCCGGTACTCGTCGGTCAGGGTCGTGCGACTCATCAGCCGGTTGTCGGTGTTGAGCGTGACATTGAGCCCCCGTGCGATGTATTCCCTGATCGGATGCGCCGCGTATGACACGGCGGCGCGTGTCTGCACATTGCTCGTCAGGCAGGCCTCGATGGTTATGCCCCGCTCGCCCACTTCATCCATCAGGCGCGGGTCCTCCACAAGGTGCGTACCGTGCCCAATGCGTTGGGCTCCGCAAACATGGATGGCCTCGCGCACGGAGTCCGCGCCGGCCCCCTCGCCCGCATGACAGGTACAGAACATCCCGTGATCGCGGGCATGATCGAACGCGGCGGCATGTGGTGTCGCGGCGTTCGCGGCTTCACCGCCGGCCAGGTCAAAGCCCACCACACCGCGCCCGGCGTGGGCCACGGCGACACGCGCGAGCTCGCGTGATACCGACGGAGCGTAGTGGCGCAGCGAGCAGACGATCAACCCGCTCCGAATGCCAAGGGTCGATGCGGCCCGTTCCATCGCGCGTCGCGGCGCCTCGATGATGGCGTCGTAGTCGAGGCCGCCGCGCGTGTTGAGCGTGGGGCAGAACCGGACCTCGATGTACCGCACGCCCTCGGCGTGCGCATCCTCGAGAAGCTCCCAGGTGACGCGCTCAAGCGCGTCAGCGCGCTGGAGTACGCCGAGGGTCACATCGAACCGGGTGAGATAGTCCTCCAAATGGCGCGCGTCCTGCACCCACATGTGCTGCGCGAGAGACTCGGCATCGGCTGCCGGCATCGGCACGCCTTGTTCCCTGCCGAGTTCGAGCAGCGTTGACGGGCGAATCGAGCCGTCAAGGTGACAGTGCAGCTCGGCCTTGGGAAGTCGGCGGAGCTGTTCGGTGGTGAGTGTCGGCAATGCGCGTTTACCCAGGCGCCGCGTTTGCGCGACGGGCCTTGCCCGAGACGACGCGCAGCACCGCGCCCCCGGTGAGCGGCGTTTGGGAATCAACGACGAGACCGCGACTGTCGGCGATGGCTCGGGACCCGCCGAGCACGGCATCTGCGAGTCCAGGATCGACGGCGCGCACGGCGTCGAGCAGCGTCGCGCCGTGGCGCACCGAGACGCCGGTGCCGTTCACGAACGCGCGAAGCGTCGTGGGTTCACTCACGGCGTGATGCTCGCAATGCGAAGCGTCCGATCGGCGCGCACGACGCCGCCGGGCTGGACCCCCGCGAACGCAATCAGGGCGTCCAGATCAACGATCCCAGTATCCACAGTCGGTACGCCGGCCAGGGCGAGCCCGTCGCCGCCGGAGGCCATGAAGTCACTCATGGAAATGACGTAGTTCCGTGCGGGGTCCAGCGGCTGTCCGCCGATGGTCACGTCAATGATTCGCTCACCCTGTGGGCGGCGCGGATCGTAACGCGCCGCGAGTCCGCTGACGTGCGCATTTGGCGTTCCGCGAGAGACCACACGCTCGAGATACCCGCGCAGCTGCGCGCCGGTGACCGTGAGACGCACGAGTACATTGCCGAAGGGCGACAGCTCGAAGAATGTGCCATACCCGGCAGGCCCCGCCCGAAGATCCGTACGGATGCCGCCGTTGTTCATGAATGCGACTTCGGCGCCAGTTGCGGCACGCTGGGCGTCCGCAACAAAGTTGCCCACCGCGTGTTGCGGCACTCCCCGCCGCATGTCCTCGGCAATCGTGGCGATCGGGCGCCGGGCCATTTCGGCGACGGGCGCGACGGCCGCTTCGACAATGCGAGCGATTTCGGCGTCGGGCACGACGGAGTCCGTCGCCACATATACCGTTTGCGGGCGAACTGAGGCACGCGCATTGCGCGCGACCGGCAGATCAACCATGGCCACCGCGCGGCCGCTGGAGCGGCCTCGCATGATGGGAACGCCGTTGACGACTGCGCTGAACTCGATGTGGTTGTGCCCTCCGACAATGGCGTCGATGGCCGAGCCAGCCTGCATGGCCACATCGACCATGTCGCCGCGGCAGGTCGTATCGCAGGCGGCGCCTGCGTGCGCGATGACGAAAACCAGCTCGGCGCCGCGGGCGCGCAGCGACGCCGCGCGCTCGATGACGACCGGCGGCGCTGGGCGAAAAGTCAGCCCGGCGATGTTGCGCGGAAACTGAGTAGTGGGGGTGCCCTGCAGTGCGAGGCCAATGATGCCGATGCGAATGCCACCACGCTCGACCAGGGTGTCAGGGCGGATCCAGGGTACGCGGTTGCCCGCAGGATCCGTGATGTTGGCCGCGAGGATTCCGAAACGGGCATCGCGCATTCGCGCGCGCAGCGTGTCCTGCCCCCAATCCAGTTCGTGGTTTCCGAGCGCGGCTGCGGCGTGCCCCAGTGCATTGAAGAGTGCAATCACCGGCCGGCCATACGCGAGGTTGGAGGCCGGCGTGCCCTGAAAGAGATCGCCGCCGTCCACGAGCAGCGAGGTGCAGCCGCCAGTGCACTCACGCTCGAGGCGCCGAATGACCGTGGCCAGCTGCGCCGCGCCACCCCGGCGCCCGGCAGCGCCGTCAGCGCGGGGCTCAAGACCACCGTGAAAATCATTGGTTGACATGAGCCGCAGCACGGACGCGCGACCGCCCTGCCCCACAGCCGCA
>JARIET010000013.1 GCA_031127185.1 Gemmatimonadota bacterium
CCCCACAGCCGCATTCTACAGTGGTGGTCGCCGCACCGCGTCAAAGTCGGGTTGGCCGCCGATGGCGGCTTGGGCCTGCGCGGCCAGCGCAGCGGGCACAACGCGCCATGATTGCGTATAGAAGTCGCCGGCCCGCAGTTCCTTGAGCCGCGAGACCTCATCGATCAGCAGTTGGCGGATATCGCGGCCGTCGTCTTTCACGATCGGTGCGCCGGTAATCATCCCGTAGCCGCCGGTGCCGCTCGCGCGATAGTTCGTGAGCGCGATCGTGAACGAATCGGTTGGCGTTACTGGCTTGCCGCGCACCGTGAGCCCCGTGATGCGGTCGCCCGGCGCTCGCGAGAGGTCGATGGCATATTCGGCGCCGGTGACCACCTCGAAGTTGAATCCGATGAATGCGGGATCCGGTGCGGCGCGCATCGTCGCGCCGCTGCCCGTGACGCGAAAGTACCGCGCGCTCTGTTCGAGGTAGGCCTTGAGGCGATCCCCGGTGAAGCGCAGGACGCGAATCGTGTTGTCGTACGGGTAAAGCTGGGCCAGGCGCGCGACGGAGATGTTACCGGGCGCAAATCGGATGTTGGTGGAGAAGACCGCCGTGGACGCGAGGTCGGCGCCGGTCGCCCGACGCATCGTCTCCCCGATGAAATCAATGATGGGCATGTCCATGGTGCGGGCCGAATCGGTGCGCCATTCAGTAGCGGTCGTTCCGATCACCTCGTTGACGTAGCGACGGGCCGCGTTGTGCCCCGACTCGGCCAACGTCAGCACGGCCGGCTTCTCGACATGCCCGCCCGCACGAACGATGCTTCCGCGCTTGGACGTGATTCTCCACGACTGGCCGACTCGCTCCACACGAAGCGCGGCAACCGCGACACTCGTCGCCCAGTTGCGCGGCTGCATCAACAGCACGCCGTTGATCGTCGTGTCGGCCAACTCACGGTGGGTGTGACCGACGACGATCAGATCGATCCCCGGCACGTCGCGCGCGACGGCAGCCATCGCGTTCTCCGGCGGAATCCCCGGCAACGAGTCGTCGGTCGCCGCGCCCATTCCCGAGTGGCCGACGACGACAACAACGTCTGCGCCACGGCGTCTGGCGTCCGCCACCGATCGACGCGTTGCCGTCACGATGTCGTCGATGACGACTTTGTCTTTGAGCAGGTCGCGGTCCCAGACCATGGCCCACGGAGTGGTGACGCCAACGATGGCAATCCGGACGCCGCCGCGCGTGATGTGGGTCGCCGGCGCCCATTGCTTCTTTCCATCGGTCCGGCGCGCGTTGGCCGCGAGCACCGGGAACTTCGCCGGGGCGAGGGTGCGATCCAGTGTGGCGATGCCGTAGTTGAACTCGTGGTTTCCCAGGACCACTGCGTCATACTTGAGCGCGTTCATTGCCGCGATCACCGGGTGTGTTCCCGCGAACCCTGGACGCGACGCAACGAAGGTCAGCGCGTTGCCCTGCATGAAGTCGCCGGCGTCAACGAGGATCGTCCCGGCTGGGTGGGCCGCGCGAAGCGAGTCCACGATCGTCGCAACCCGCGCCATGCCTCGGCCCGACTCCGTACTGTCGCCAAAGTAGTCCCAGCCGCGCACGCGGCCGTGGATGTCGGTGGTGGCCGCGATGCGGAGTTCAACGACCGCTGGTCCGGCGGCCGGCCGCGCGGGACTCGAGTTGCCGCGCTGTGCGGCAAGGGAGCCGGGGACTGGCACCGCAGCCGCGAATACCGTCAGTGCCGCAAGCACGTTTCGCGACCGGTGACATACCACACGAAGCAAGCTGGAGGCGACCATCGGAGGAAATTACAGGCAGCGCGCTGTACAGGCGAGTGAGCAATGAATGCCTGTGGCGGCGGCGGCAAGCGAGACCGCACTATCTTGCACACGGAGTTTCCGACCCCCGCTTCCCGGCGCGGAGGCCGCCGATACAGAATCGTGACGCCCGTATCGGTGCGGCGCAGCACGGCGGTGGTGGAGATTGTTACGCGCAGCCTGTGTCCCCTCTTTCAATGCCTTCCCTGATCATCGGTGTCGCCGGAGGCTCTGGATCCGGCAAAACCACCATCGCGCGGCGAATCGCCGCGGGGCTCGCTCCGGCGCGCGTCGCCGTGGTGGACATGGATGCGTACTACCGGGATCGCGCCGACCTGTCGCACGAGGCCCGCAGGCAATTGAACTGGGACCACCCTGATGCGATCGACCTGGAGTTGTTCATCCATCAACTCGACGCACTTGGCCGCGGCGAAATCGTCGATAAGCCGGTGTACGATTTCGCCACGCATCTCCGCAAGCCAAACCGAGAGCGAGTCGGACCTGCGGATATCGTCATTGTGGACGGCATCCTGCTGTTCACCGACCCACGAGTCAGGGACCGATGTGCGATGAAGGTGTTCATCGACACGGATGCCGACGAGCGGTTGATCCGTCGGCTCCAGCGTGACGTGGCCGAGCGGGGACGCCCGCTGGACGAAATCATTGACCAATACTTGACCACCGTGCGGCCAATGCACCTGCAGTTCGTCGAGCCATCCAAGCGGTTTGCCGACGTAATTGTTCCGCGGGGCGGCGAGAACGACGTGGCCATCGGCATGATCATTTCGCTGGCGCACCAGCGCCTGCGCGTTCTTATTGGAGCAACTGTCTGATGGCCGAACCCATAGCGCGCGTCCTCGTCGTGGATGATGAGCCCGACATCGTGGCTCTCGTCGTCTACCATCTGGCAAAGGCGGGCTACCGTGTGTCGAGCGCATCCACGGGACCTGAAGCGGTAGCCGAGGCCAAGCGCGAGCGACCAACGCTGATCGTGCTTGACCTCATGCTTCCCGGGATGTCGGGGTTCGACGTGCTGCGTGAGATCCGTGCGGACGCCGACACGCGCGAAATCGCGGTATTAATGCTGACCGCGCGGAAGGATGAACCTGATCGCATCAAGGGGCTTTCGCTCGGGGCGGATGACTACCTCACGAAACCGTTCAGTCCGCAAGAATTGGTACTGCGGGTACAGGCGATTCTTCGGCGCGTGCAGGCCGGCGGCGCAAGCAGCGACCTGCTCCACGTCGGGCCGATCGCGATTGACCGCGCAGCCCATACGGTCGCGGTGAACGAGCGGACGCTCGACCTGACCGCCACGGAGTACAAGCTCCTGTTGACTCTGGCGGAACGCCGCGGCCGCGTACAGGCGCGGGCCCACTTGCTCGAGTCCGTGTGGGAGGCGGCGCCCGATATCCAGACGCGCACGGTTGACATGCATGTCCAGCGGTTGCGCTCAAAGCTTGGCCCGGCCGGCAACATGATCGAGACAGTTCGCGGTTTTGGGTACCGCCTGACGCCGCCAGTCGGCAGGTCTGCGTGAGGCTTACGAGCCGGCTGCTCCTCGGGGTGCTGTGGGTCGTTGGTGTGCTGGTAGCCTTCATGGTGTTTCTCGTGGATCGGCAGCTCTCTCGCCGTCTTCGTGACGACACCGCCGATGTGCTGGCCCGTGAGGCCCGCTTTGTGGCGTCGAGCTGGACCGGTGCCACGGAGGCCTACGAGCTCGCCCATCGGGCCGGCGACGCGCTGGGCCATCGGGTAACGCTGATCGATACGGCTGGCGTCGTCGTGGGCGACAGCGATTTTGACCGCGACGGTACGGCACGGCTGGAGAATCATGCGGCACGACCCGAAGTCGCCGCCGCACGCTCCGGCAGCACCGGGTCATCCTTGCGATTCAGCGCGTCGCGCGGCGACCGCGAACTGTACGTGGCCGTTCCGGCCACCCGGGGTGTCTCCCGGGTGTCAGTTCCGACAGGCTCACTTGACGCCGTTGTCGCGACCGCGCGTCGCGGAATCGCCCTTGCCGGTGGAATCGCGCTGGCCATTGCGCTGGTGCTCGCCTGGTTCTTTGCGCGCAACATTTCGAAACCGGTCATTGCGCTCCGGGACGTTGCCATGAGCATCGCCAGCGGCGACCTGGCCCGCCGACCCGCCTTGCGGGCGCCGGGCGAGGTTGGTGAACTGGCGCGTGCGCTGCACCAGCTGGCGGAGCAGCTTTCGGCACGCCTGGATGCGCTGCGTGCGGATGAGTCGTTGCTTTCGCAGCTGACCGAGTCCTTGAACGAGGGCGTTATCGCCGTTGATACCGCCCGACGCGTGGTGCGAATCAATGAGAACGCCCGCCTGTTGCTGTCGGTCAACGCGCCGGTCCCATTCTCGTTCGACCTCCTCCCCCCCGACGTGGCGATTCGCGCCGCAGTCGAGGGAGCGCTTGGGGGCGATGTGACCGATGACGCGGAAGTCGTGGTCTCCGGGCGCACGGTCAGCGTCACGGCCCGGCCGCTCGCCGGAGGCGGTGCAGTGCTCGCACTGTTCGACTTGACGCGGATCCGCCGCCTGGAGGCGGTGCGCCGCAACTTCGTGGCCAATGTCTCACACGAGCTCCGCACACCCCTCACGGTGGTCGGCGGGTTTGCCGAGACGCTAGTCAGCGACGATCCACCGGCCGAAAGTCGAAGGCAGTTCGCAGAGAAAATTTTGGCCAACACGCGCCGCATGCAGCGTTTGGTGGATGACTTGCTTGACCTCAGCCGCATCGAGCTTGGCGGGTGGGTCCCCACGCCGGTGACCGCCGACATGGAGACCATTGCTGCGGAGGCGCTGGCGGCGGCGCAGCGCCCGGCCGGCCGCAAGGGGCTGACCCTTCGCTCGGAACTGGATCCTGCATCGCGTACGGTGTGGGCTGATGCCAACGCGCTCCGGCAGATCATCGGAAACCTGGTTGACAACGCGGTTCGGCACACGGCCAGCGGCGACGTCGTCGTTTTTTCGCGGCCCCGGGACGGGGGCGGCACTGTGCTTGGCGTTCGCGACACCGGCATTGGCATCCCGCCAGAGCACCTCCCGCGGATTTTTGAGCGTTTCTATCGCGTCGACAAGGGCCGGTCGCGGGACGAAGGAGGGACCGGCCTGGGACTTGCAATCGTGAAGCACCTGGCCGAGGCACACGGCGGCAAGGTCCGGGCCGAAAGCGTTGTCGGTGCGGGGACAACAGTTCTGGTGCAACTGCCCCCGGCCCCTGAGCGGCACACCTGACGGGCGAGCACGGTATCCCCATGGGGGTCCGTTACGTCAGCGTTACATAGCCGTAGGCGATTCGAAACGGGCTGGTGGGATCATTCGGTACGCGCCAGACCCGGGGTTTTCCGGGTTCGTGCGCGGCCTCCTACCGACACGACCCGCCAATGCGACGCCGCCTTGCAATAGCAACTCTCACGACCCTCCTGCCCCTCCTTGCCGCTCCCGTTGCGGCGCAGCAGCCAGCGACCGGCCGTATCGTCGGCCGGATCCTGGACGCAGCCGGCGGCCAGGGTCTCCCCGATGTCCAGATTCAGGTGGTCGGAACGCCGACCGGAACAATCTCGGGCATCGACGGCAAGTACACGCTGGCTGGAGTCAAGGCCGGCACCGTGACGCTCGTCATCAAGCGAATCGGCTACGCGCAAAAGACGGTCACCGGCATCTTCCTCGACGCCGGCAAGACGTTGGAACAGAACGTCTCGCTCACGGCAGCAACGGTGATGCTTTCGGCCGTCAGCGTGACTGCGGATGCCGAGAAGGGCACGGTGACGGAAGCGCTGGATCTCCAGAAGGTCAGCGTGAACGTGGTCAACGCCATCACGGCCGAGCAGATCGGGAAGAGCCCGGACGGCGACGCGGCGCAAACGTTGCAGCGCGTCAGCGGTGTGACCGTGCAGGACGGCAAGTACGTTCAGGCTCGTGGCCTTGGCGAACGCTACACCACGGCCTCGCTGAACGGTGCGCGCCTCCCCAGCCCGGAACCAGAGCGGAAGGTGGTTCCGCTTGACTTGTTCCCGAGCGGGCTGCTGCAATCCGTCACAACGATCAAGACGTTCACACCTGACCTTCCGGGCGACTTCTCGGGCGCACAGGTCGACATCAAGACCCGTGAGTTTCCGGCGGAGCGGCAGACCTCCTACTCGCTGACGATCGGCGCCAACGATCGCGTGCTGGGCAAGTCGCTTCCGATGGCTCCCCGCGTCGCCGGCGACATGATCGGGGTGACCAGTTCCGTGCGCAACATCCCCCGCGTCATCGCGCGGACCAGTTTTCAGTCTGCGATTCCGCAGGAAACCTACAACGCCATGGTGCTTGCGCAGCGCAACGTCTGGACCGCGCTTCAGGGCTCCGGGGCACCGAACCTCTCCACGGGGATCTCGGTCGGCGGTAGCCAGATCCTTGGCAAACGCATCGGCTATCTCGTGTCCACGAGTTACGGCATGTCCGATGAAGTACGCGCTGACGATCGCTATGCGGTCGGAAACGCCGGCGCCAACGGGTCGGTGGTGCCGCTTACCGAACTCGCGGGAATCACGGGCCGGCGTTCCGTCCAGTGGGGCGGGCTCGCGAACATCAGTTCGTTGCTGGGCACAAGCTCGCGGCTCACGTTCACCGCCACGACCACGCGTAGCGCCGACAGCGAGGCGCGCATCGATCGCGGATTTGACGAAAACCTTTCCGACTCCATTGCCCGCACAACGCTGCGGTATGTCGAGCGCGGGATCGCGACGACCAACGTGAAGGGCGAGCACCAGTGGGGAACCCGCCAGCGCACCGAATGGACCGCTGCCTACGGCTACACCACGCGTCGCGAACCCGACCGCTCTGATGTGGTGTACTCGCGCAACAGTTCGGGCCAATATCAGCTTCTCGGGTCGCTCGACGGCGCGCGGCGACTCTGGTTCGACCTCGATGAGCAGAACACCCTGGCGGAGGCGAATCACCAGATCCTCTTTGGTGGTGCCGCCGCCCGCAATTCCGTCAAGATCGGCGGATACGTACGGCGCACGACGCGCGACGCCGACGCGCCGATGTACGCGTTCCTGACCCGGGCGGGTTCGGACGTCACCGCGCTGCCGGCGGAACAAATCTTCGGCGCCGCGCAGGCATGTGCCACATGCTCGCTGTTGAACGTCCAGCCGATCGGCCAGGCCGGTAGCTACGATGCCAGTGACAACACCGCTGCCGGGTTCGGGATGCTCGAATTCGGACTTGGCGAAAAGGTTCGGGTGGTCACGGGCGGGCGCTACGAGCACGCCTTCATCCGCGTCAACTCGTCAACGCAGGCCGGATTCGCGGCGCGCGCGCGCCTTGAGAATGGCGACCTGCTTCCGGCGCTGATTGTCAACACGAAGCTCTCGAACAGCCAGAACCTCCGCTTCGCCGCGACCCAGACCGTCTCGCGCCCCGAGTATCGCGAACTGGCACCAGTGACTTTCCGCGACGTGCTCGGCGGCGTCTCGGTGACGGGAAACGACAAGCTGCGCCGCACGCTGATTGCCAACTTTGACGCGCGCTGGGAGCTGTACCCCACCGCAGCCGAGATCGTGTCCATCGGCGCATTTGCCAAAGTGTTCGACAGCCCGATTGAGCGCGTGGAGCAGGCGACTTCTGGCGCGTACCAGGCAACGTTCCAGAATGCAAAGAGCGGCACGTCGTTCGGTGTCGAACTCGAAGTTCGCAAGGACCTCGACATGTTGGGCCGATTGTTCTACGGACTGACGGGTTTTGCCAACGTCACGGTTATGCAGTCGCGCATCAATCTCAACCCGGTACAGGCACAAACGGTGACCGACACGGAGCGGCAGATGGTGGGACAGGCCCCATATGTGCTCAACACGGGAGTTACCTGGACGAACCGGTCAGGCGCCACCAGCGCCACGCTGCTCTATAACGTGGTGGGTGAGCGCATCACGGCAGCCGGCGTGAAGCCGCTCCCGAACATCGTCGAACGACCGCGTCACGTCGTTGACGCCGCGCTTCGGTTCCCTTTGTTCGGAAACGTGACGGGCCGGCTGGACGGGAAGAATCTGCTGGATGCGCGCTATCAGTTCATGCAAGGTGGTCTGGAGCGTGAGGGATACTCGGCCGGCCGCGGGCTCTCGCTTGGGTTGAACTGGAAGCCGTAGTCGCCCCGGGGCGCACCACGCGAGGCGTGACCTGACCGTGACGCAGTGATGACGGCGTAGGAACAGAGCAATGCGTTCTTTGGAGGCGAGGTTGCGACATAGTGTCGTGACCTCGCTTCCTTCTTTCCTGGACTCCCGAATAATGTCGCACTCGTCACCCCGGCGTCGCCTGCTGGCTACCGCCCTGCTGACTGTCCTCGCTGCCTGCAGCACGACTGATGACAACGACTTGATCACCGGCCCTGGTGGAGGAATCCCCAGCGGCACCGCCGTGCTGACTGGGTCTATTACTGCAAATCGAACGCTTGCCGCGGAAACGACATATGTATTGCGCGGCTTTGTCTATGTGCAGAACGGTGCCACCCTCACGATTCGCCCGGGGACGAAGATCGTTGGCGATACAACCGCGCTCGGCTCGGCGCTCTTCATCATGCGAGGCGCGAAGATTGACGCGCAGGGCACGGCGACCGCTCCGATCGTCTTCACCTCGCAGCGGGCGCCCGGCAATCGCGCCCCGGGTGACTGGGGGGGGCTGATCATCGTGGGCAACGCCCGGAATAACCGGTCGGGCGGCATTATCGTCGAAGGATCCAATGGCTCCGTACTGGGCGCGGATCCAGCCGGCGTTGTCTACACGGGTGGAAGCAATGATGCTGACAACAGCGGAACGCTGCGCTACGTTCGGGTGGAATTCGCGGGGTACGCCACCCTGACAGACGCTGAGCTCAATTCGTTCACGTTTGCGGCCGTCGGAAGCGGCACGACGTTCGAATTTCTCCAGTCGGTGGCCGGACTTGACGACAGTTATGAGTGGTTTGGCGGGACGGTGGACGGACGGTTCCTGGTGTCCTATGAGGCCGGCGACGACCACTTCGACGCCTCCGAAGGCTACCGTGGGCGCAATCAATTTCTGATTGCGATGCAGAGCACGTACCTGACCCCTCGCGCCGGCGCTGGCGCGGTGTCGTCCGATCCTCAGGGCTTTGAGGTCGACGGTTGCGGGGGTGGCGGCTGCACCGCGCCCGCCGGCGGAAACGCCCAGAGTTCCGGCGCTGCGGATGGCCTTTGGAACATGAACATGTTTGCCAACTTCACAATTATTGGGGTTGGCGGCGGCGCCGTGGTCCCGGCCCAGGGCGGCGTCGGCATGGTGCTTCGCCGCGGCACTGGTGGCCATTATATCAATGGTGTGATTGCACGTTGGCCGCGTCAGGCCATCTCCCTGCGTGATTCGACATCGAACAACCGGTTCCAGGCGGACTCGCTGATCGTGCGGAATCTCTTCGTGGCTGAGGGCGGTACGCTCACCTCTGGGGTGGTGTTTGACGCGACCGGAACCAACTTCGGGCAGGAGGCCGCGTTTGCCGCGCGGAACTCGGCGATCACGGTCGCGAATGCCACCACGGCCGCCAGCCTCTTCACCGCGTACCCGACGTCCATCACGGCCGCGACGCAGGTCAGTGCGTTCGATTGGACACCGGTCGGGACCGCAGCGATTGCGACCGGCGGACTGTCCACGTTTGCTGCAGACCCGCGCATTGCGGCGCGCGCAGGCACGTTTATCACTCCGACAGCCTACCGCGGCGCTGCTGCACCCGGCGGGACGAAGTGGTGGGCAGGCTGGACGAACTATGCCCGCAACTAGCAGCGCTCGGATCATTCGCGCGCTTGCTGGTGTAGCGATGATCGCCGCCACCGCAGCATGCGGTGGCGGCGATTCGCTTGGGTCAGACACGACGTCAGGAGATTCCGCCGCGCCCGTATTGAACCGGGTCGACAGCGCGCTGACTCTCGCCGAACACCTGCGACGATTTCGCGAGGCGGTTGGACCAAATCCGGACACGTTGCGCAATGCGGCCTCCTCCGTGCACTCGCTGGCCGTTCGCTGGGCCGACGCGATCACCGCGCAAGACACTGGCGCACTCGTGGCCATGTCGCTCGACCGCGCCGAGTTCGCCTGGCTGGTGTTCCCTGACATGCCCATGGCGAAGCCACCGTACGAAATGCCACCGGGCCTGCTCTGGTCGCAGCTGACGGGCAACAGCGACGAGGGACTGCGGAAGGCCCTCGAACGCTTCGAAGGAAGACGTGTGACGGTCACGAGCGCAGCGTGTCCGACGCCCCCGGAACCGGAAGGACCGAATCTGTTGCGACAGGGATGCGTCTTGACGCTTCGCGTCGACGGGGCTCCGCTGCCCGCTGAGCGCTACTTCGGCTCAATCGTGGAGCGCGATGGCCGATTCAAACTCGTGTCGCACGCGAACAAGTTGTGACAGCGCGGCTGGCGCGGGCCCTCGCCGTTGTGACACTCGCCGCCGCATACGCGGCGTGTTATGGACGAGACGGCACTCCCGCGGCTGCGGTTCAGGTCGACCTCACCGGCGCGGGCGCGACATTTCCCTTCCCGGTCATTCGGGACTGGATTGCGGAGTACGCGAGTCGAGAGGGCGTGCGCGTCAACTACATGTCGGTCGGCTCCGCGGAGGGACTCCGTCTGGTTGCCGCTGGCGACGTGGATTTTGGAACATCGGATTTCGAACCGACGCAGTCGGCACGCGGCGGTGCGGCGTGCGGCCCGGTCAGCGTGCCGATCCTTGTCGGCGCCATCGCGGTGGTCTACCACCTGCCCGGGCTTGGCGACGGCGTGCGCCTGAACCGATCCACGCTCAAGGAGATCTTTGATGGACGCATTCGTCAATGGAATGCACCGGCGATCGCGCGGCTCAACCCCGCCGTCCGCTTGCCCCCGATGCCGATTACGGTAGTCTATCGCGGGGCCGGCAGCGCCACCGGGCGGCTTTTCGCGCACTTCCTGAGCGGTAATGACGGTCTCGCGGACACGGTAAGCGCTGACCCGGTTTGGCGTGTGGGAATCGCCGCGGAAGGCAATGAAGGAGTCGCGGTGCAGGTTCAGCAGACGGTGGGCGCGATTGGATACACAGAACTCGCGTACGCCGCGCCAAACGGGCTCAGTCTGGCGCTGATTGAGAACGCCATGGGCGAATACGCGCGACCCAGTGCCGCGACGATCAACGCCACAGTCGCCGCGGCGTTTCGCGGACGCACCGACGCCCATGGCACGTCGCTGATTTCGCTGCGGGAGCCGGGGACCTATCCTCTCGCCGCGATCACGTGGCTCACGCTGGACCCTGCCCGGCTCGGCCCCGACCGCGGGCGACAGGTGCGGGCGTTCGCGCAGTGGGCCATGCGAGACGGAGCCGCGGCCGCGCGGCGCCTTGAAGCGGCCCCTCTGCCGTCAAACGTGGTGGCCCACTACGATTCCCTGTTGTCTGCACTCTCGTTCGCTCCCTGCCCCGCCGCCTGACCCGACGGCAGACCCCGAGGTTCCGCCGTGACCACACCGCATCTCCGGATCGGACCGGCCGACTCGCCCCCCCGTGCTCCGCGCGAAGACGGGTTTCAGCGAATCGCGGCGATTGATATCGGATCAAACTCGATCCGCCAGATTGTGGCCGACGTTGATCCCGATGGTGGCATCCGCGTCGTCGATGAAATGAAGGCTGCGCCGCGACTGGGGGCCGGAATCGGCAAGAAACGTGAACTGGCTCCCGAAGCCGTTGCCCAGGCGACGGAAGCGCTCACCCGAATGGCCACGCTGGCTCGCCAGCTTGGCGCCAAGCGGATCGAAGCGGTGGCTACAAGCGCGGTGCGTGAGGCCGCAAATGGGCTGGCCTTCGTCACAGCCGTCAAGCAGCAAGCCGGCCTGAAGGTGCGCATCCTTGAAGGGGAAGAGGAGGCCCGCCTGGCATGGCGTTCGGCACTCGCGCACTTTGAACTGGGTCAGGGCCGCGCCGTGGTGGTCGACATCGGCGGCGGCTCGGTTGAACTCGCCCTCGCTGCGGAAGGACTGGTCGAGCGACTTATCACGCTGCCCTTCGGTGCAATTCGGCTGACCGAGAAGTATCTAGGCGATCCGTCGTCGCCAAAGGGCCTGAAGAGGCTTCGCAAGCGCGTTCGCGGCGAGATCGAGCGCGCGCTGCCTGTGCGCGACTGGCGCGGCGCCGAAGTCATCGGTTCGGGCGGCACGTTCACCAACCTCGCCGGGATGTATTTGGCGACGCAGGGTATGCGTGCCGCGCGCTCCGTCCACGGTACCCGCATTCCGGCCGACGAAGTGGAGCGCATGCTCGAACAGTTGGCGGGCATGAGCATGGAACAGCGCCTGGGCGTGGAAGGGCTGAATGCCGGACGTGCGGACATCATCGTCGCAGGGCTCGCGGTCGTTGCCGAGGTGGTGGCCCGGGTGGAGCCGCGCGACGTGGCAGCCTCGGCGTTCGGGATCCGTGAGGGTCTTTTGCTCGAGACGGCGCGGGTCACGCCGGCGGTTGCCGACCCGGGAGAAGCGCGCGAGCGATCAGTTCGGCAGTTTGCGGAGCGCTGCCACTACGAAACGCCCCACGCCCGGCAGGTGCAGAAGCTCGCGCTTCAACTGTTCGATTCCATCGGCGCTCGTCTTGGCCTTGACGGCACCGATCGTGCGATTCTCTCCGACGCCGCCCTGCTCCACGACGTCGGATACCACATCAACTACCAGGGCCATCACAAGCACTCGTACCACCTGATCCTGCATGCCGACCTGCTTGGCGTGTCCCCGGAAGAGCAGGTGTTGGTGGCGCACGTTGCCCGCTATCACCGCGGCTCGGCACCAAGTCAGCGTCGCCACCGCGACTTCGCGCGCCTCGACGCGACGGCGCGGCGACGCATTCGCCGGCTTGCCGGGATTCTCCGCGTAGCTGATGGGCTCGATCGCGGACATGTGGCTGCAGTGGAGCAGGTGCGGGTGCGGTGGCTTGGCCGCGCGTTGCGCATCACCCCTGTTCCGGCCGCCCGGGCCAAATCCCTCCGCCTCGAGCTCTGGGGCGCCGCCCGAAAAGCGGCGTTGCTTGAGCGCGTCGCCAAGACGCCGGTGGAAATTGTCGGACCGGGCGGGAAAGCGGTGCAACCGGATGAATCCACTCCGGGAGACTCGGACGGGGAGTAGGGCAAGGCGTGTGCGCGGCACCTCGCCCCGACGTCGCAACTAGCCGAATACTTCGGCGGGGCGGTCTGAGCGAACCTTGGGTATTCCCGGCGCAATACCGCCCCACGAATCGCGGAGCAGCAAAGGATGTGATGCGCGGCTGGTCGCGTCGCTGGGCGTGCGCCGTGCATACCCACCGTCGGCCGAGAGCTCCCACGCTTGCCGGTCGTCGGCCAGATAGGTCTCCAGCAAGCTGGCGAGACGCAGATGCAAACTCGTGTCGTCGACGGGGATCCCGACCTCCACCCGTCGACTGAAGTTGCGAGGCATCCAGTCGGCAGAGGCGATGTAGTACTCGGCGTGACCGCCATTGCTGAAGTGCCAGATTCGCGAATGCTCGAGGAAGCGTCCGATAATGCTGACGACCCGGATCCGGTCTGAGACGCCCGGCACACCGGGGCGCAGGCAGCAGATCCCGCGGATGAGCAGATCCACTTCCACGCCCGCCTGCGAGGCGTCGTAGAGCGCATCGATGGTCTCCCGATCCACCAGTGCGTTCATCTTGGCGATGATCCGCGCCGGTTTCCCCTCGCGCGCATGCGCGGCCTCGCGCTGAATCAACTGCACCACTCGCTCACGCATGCCCGTCGGGGCGACAATCAGCCGACGGTACACGCGCTGCCTCGAGAATCCCGTGAGGAGGTTGAACAGATCGCTGACGTCGGCGCCAATCGCCGCGCTGCAGGTAAAAAGGCCAATGTCGGTGTACACGCGGGCAGTCTTGCCGTTGTAGTTGCCGGTGGAGAGGTGGACATAGCGCCGAATGCCGTCAGCCTCGCGCCGAACGACCAGCGCCACCTTGGCGTGGGTCTTGAGTCCGGGCAATCCGTAGGCGACGTGTACGCCGAACGACTCCAGCGTGCGCGCCCACGTTATGTTGTTGACCTCCTCGAAACGCGCCTGCAATTCCACCAGAACAGCGACCTGAATACCGCGTTGCGCGGCCTCAGTGAGCGCGCGGACGATTGCGCCGTCGCCCGACGTGCGGTACAGCGTCATCTTGATGGCCAACACCTGGCTGTCGCGGCTCGCTGCTTCAATGAACTGCTCGACCGTAGCCGCGAAAGAGTCGAAGGGATGGTGCACCATCAGGTCCCGCTCGCGGATCACGTCGAACACCGAACGCTCCGCCTCGCGGAGTTCGACGGGTACGTTCGGCGTGAAGGGAGGATCGCGCAGGTCGGCGACCTCCAGCATCGCAATGGAGAGGAGGTCTCCCAGGTCGAGCAGCGGGCCCTGCTCGTGCACGTCGCCTTCGGACAGGGTGAGCGATTCGCCTTCGTCGGTTTCCCGCAACTCTTCCAGCAGCAGCTTTCGGACCGCGGAACTGACGCCTGACTGTACCTCCAGGCGAACGACCTCGCCGAACCGTCTCTGGAAGACCTGTTCCTCAATCATGGCCAGGAAGTCTTCGGATTCCTCGGCGTCGGTCAGTTCAAGGTCGGAATACCTGGTGATACGGAACGTGTGCCATCCGACAACCTGCATGCCGGGAAATAGCGTCCCCAATTGCGCACCGATGACTTGCTCGAGGGGGACGAACTCGTGCTTCCGGCCAGGCACTGGCACCCAGCGAGGCAGCGACTTCGGCACCTTGACGCGTGCGAAACGATCAATCCCGCGTTCCGGATCGCGAAGCTCGACGGCAAGCGACAGCGAGAGATTGGAGATGTACGGAAAGGGATGCCCAGGGTCCACCGCGAGCGGCGTGAGCACAGGGTAGGCCTGCGCTTCGAAGAATGCATCCAACCCCTTTCGTTCCTCGGCTGTCACGTCGGTCATGGCGACCAGCCGAATCCCGCGCGCGGAAAGTGCGGGGAGGAGGTCATCGTGGAGGCAACGTTGAACCTGCGCAAGCATTTCGCGCACCCGACCTTCGATCTGCTCCAGCTGCTCAGCAGGCGAAAGTCCGTCGGGAGCCGGGTTGGCGAATCGGCTCGCCACCTGACGCCGGAGTCCAGCCACGCGCACCATATAGAACTCGTCGAGATTCGTGCTGAAAATGGCCAGGAATTTCAGCCGTTCGAGAATCGGGACGCGTTCATCGATCGCCTCCGCAAGAACGCGTGCGTTGAACTCCAGCCACGAGAGCTCGCGGTTGAGAAACAGGGGAGTGGCGGGAGGGTTCACAGTTGCTTACGGTCCGGCGATCCGACTCACGATAGCATAGGTAAGCGCGGCGAGCAGCCCGGCCGCCGGAATCGTGACGACCCAGGCCCAGACGATTCGGCCGGCAAGCCCCCAACGAACGGCGGACAGCCGATGCGTGGCACCAACCCCGACGATCGATCCCGTGATGGTATGCGTGGTGCTGACGGGAATTCCCAACTTCGACGCCGTGAGAATAACAATCGCGCCGGCCGTCTCGGCCGCAAACCCGCTGACGGGTTTCAACCGGGTGATACGCGAACCCATGGTATGCACGATGCGCCAACCGCCAAACAGTGTTCCCAGCGAAATGCAGAAGTAGGCGCCGAGCGCGACCCAGATTGGGATGTGTGCGGTGTCGCCGACGTAGAAGTGGCGCTCAAACCCGGTGGCGTTCTCAAAATGGTCGCGCACCGAATACAGCAAGCCCACAATGATGCCCATCGTCTTCTGCGCATCGTTGCTGCCGTGGGCCAGCGACATGGCCGCCGAGCTGATCAGCTGTCCGCGGCGAAAAACCCGCTCGACGGCCGCGGGCGTTGTGCGCCTGAAAACGTTGTAGAGGAGGACCATGAGCACGAATCCGATCATCGCGCCAAGGATCGGCGACATCGCGATAGCGCTGAGGGTCTCGATCCACTTCTTTCCCCAGATCAACGCGGAGAAACCAGCCTTTGCGATTGCAGCACCGGCGAACCCGCCGATAAGCGCGTGAGAGGAGCTTGACGGGATCCCGAAATACCAGGTGATGATGTTCCAGGTGATCGCTCCGACCAGCCCTGCGCAAATCACCGTCGGCGTGACGATTTCCGGGTGAACGAACCCGCTGCTGACCGCCTTTGCCACGGCAGTGCCGACCAAAAGAGCCGCGGCAAAGTTGAAAGTCGCGGCCCAGACGACTGCGGCAAACGGCGAGAGGACCCGTGTGCCCACGATCGTCGCGATCGAGTTCGCCGAGTCATGAAACCCGTTGATGAAATCGAATGCGAATGCGAGGACGATGATGATGATGACGAAGGTGAACACGGATGTCCCGTTTTCGTCAGCTGTTCTTGATGGAAATGCTCTCGAGGACGTTCAACACATCCTCGGCTTCGTCCAAGGCGTGCTCAAGGTTGTCGTAGAGGCCTTTCCACTTGATGACTTCAAGCGGGTTCGGGCTTCCCTCGAACAATGCGGCAACGGCCGCCGTGTAGACGGCATCGCCCTGCTGTTCGATCTTCTTGATATCCCGGCCGATGCGCGCCACTTCCTTTGGCTGCCGAACCTTGATCACGGCTTCCTTGATGGCCAGCGTCGCCTGCAGAATCAGCGCGGTCAGTTCCTTGGCGGCATCCTTTCGGTCGGCGAGGTGGAACATCTGCGCCTGCCTGGCTGTGCCGTCAATCAGGTCCACCACGTCATCAAGTTCGGTCGCCAGTGCATGGATGTCCTCGCGATCTAGCGGCGTGACGAAGCTGCGATCGAGCCGCAGCATGACCTCATGGGTGATTTCATCGGCTTCGTGCTCGAGTTCCTTGATCTGGGCCGCAAAATGGTCGAGGCGCGTGGGCTCTGCAAAGAGTTCATGCAGAATCGAGGCCGAGCGTGTCATGCGCTCAGCGAGGCCATCAAACAGGTCGAAGAATCCTTCGTCCTTCGGAATCAGGCGCACGGATGGGGGTCTCCAGACAGCTTGCGCGACTGCGCGCGGCAGGACTTCAGAGACCGGAAAGGTACCGTTCGGCCGAGACATGCGGCAAATGGACGCTGGCGCATTCCGCCCGTTGTGGCGTAACCGTTACATGCGGCGCGACTGGCGGCGGCGGATATAAGGACGATCAACGACCGGCAGCACACCGGGTCACCCCGACGGCACACCCCATGCCGCAAGCGCCATCCGCCTCCGCTGAACCAGACGCGGGTTCTCGAACGCCTTGACGAGGACCACACCCGCGACGAATCCGCCGACGTGGGCCCAAAACGCCACGCCGCCGGCCAGCTCTGGATTGGGAGAAACAATGTCGGGAATCCCGCTCAGGAGCTGCGTCGCAAACCACCAAACCAGCACCAACCAGGCGGGAATGGGAATGACCTTGATGAAGATCACGAACCAGAACAGCATGCGAACGCGCACTTTCGGAAACAACATCAGGTAGGCACCCATCACACCTGAAACCGCCCCCGACGCCCCGACGGTCGGGATGGGCGAAGCGGCATCCACCACGATGTGGGCCGCGGCCGCGGCGAGCCCACACAGCAGGTAGAACGCCACAAATCGCCCGCGCCCCATCACATCCTCGACGTTGTTCCCGAACACCCAGAAGAAGAGCGCGTTGCCAAGGATGTGCCCCCAACTCCCGTGCAAGAACATGGAAGTCAGTGGCGTCCAAAGATTGATCGGATCCCGATCCACGACGCAGGCCCAACGTTCTGAAATCGGAACGGAAATCCCCGCATCCGCACGGCCGGTCAACTCACCGGGTACCAGTCCCAGATTGCAGACGCTCGCCGCCAAGTCCCGCTCGGTGACTCCCCCGCCCTGCAGGAAGATCCAGCACGCAAACATCGACGCGAGAATCCCCACGGTGACCCAAGGGGTGCGGATCGTCGGGTTCTCGTCAGCGATTGGGATCAAGGGGAGCCCTTCAAGTCTTTGTTGACCAACAGGTTGGACCCTGCCAAAATGTCACGCTTGAATCCTGTCTGAGACTGGGGACTTATAGCCGAAATGGCCGATTTCTCTGGCCCCAAGCTTGCTTCACCACTTAATCGATTCCGGAGTCCGGCAACCCCAGACGGTTTGACACCGTATGGCGCTGATTGGATGACCTAACGCGAGAAACTCAAAGAGGATTCAATGGCAGACAAGGTGATTGGTATCGACCTCGGCACGACAAACTCTGTCGTCGCGGTGATGGAAGGGGGCGACCCGGTCGTGATCCCGAACGCCGAAGGCGGCCGGACCACACCCTCGGTCGTCGGCTTCAGCAAGGACGGCGAACGCCTCGTCGGGCAGATCGCCAAGCGCCAGGCCGTGACCAACCCGCAGAACACGGTCTTCTCCATCAAGCGCTTCATGGGCCGCAAGATGCCCGAGGTGACGGAAGAGATAAAGCGCGTGCCATACGCGGTGAAGAGCGGTACCAACGACGTCGCTTCGGTCGAGGTGCAGGGCAAGCGGTACACGCCTCCCGAAGTGTCGGCGATGATCCTGCAGAAGATGAAGCAGACGGCCGAGGACTACCTCGGCCACACAGTCACCAAGGCGGTGGTGACGGTGCCGGCGTACTTCAACGATTCCCAGCGCCAGGCCACGAAGGACGCGGGCAAGATCGCCGGACTCGACGTGCTCCGCATCATCAACGAACCGACGGCCGCGGCGCTCGCCTACGGCCTCGACCGCAAGGGTAAGAAGGACGAGAAGGTCGCCGTGTTCGACCTTGGCGGCGGCACGTACGATATCTCGATTCTCGAGCTGTACGAAGTGGACGGCACCAAGCAGTTCGAGGTGAAGTCCACCAACGGTGACACGCACCTGGGTGGCGATGACTTCGACCAGCGTGTGATTGACTGGCTCGTGGCCGAGTTCAAGAAGGATCAGGCCATTGACCTCTCGAAGGATCCCATGGCGCTTCAACGCCTGAAGGAAGCCGCCGAAAAAGCCAAGATTGAGCTTTCCGGCACTATGAGCACAGACATCAACCTCCCGTTCATCACGGCCGACCAGTCGGGACCGAAGCACCTCAACTACCAGTTGACGCGGGCCAAGCTCGAACAGCTGGTGGACGACCTCGTCACCCGCACGCTCGAGCCGATGAAGAAGGCGTTGGCCGACGCCAACCTGCAGCCGTCGGAGATCGACGAAGTGCTGCTCGTGGGCGGCTCCACACGCATGCCCAAGGTGCAGGAAGTCGTCAAGGGATTCTTCGGCAAGGAACCCAACAAGGGTGTGAACCCGGATGAAGTTGTCGCGGTTGGCGCAGCCATTCAGGGCGCCGTACTCACCGGCGAGCAGAAGGACGTACTGCTCCTCGACGTGACACCTCTCTCACTCGGCATCGAGACGCTGGGCGGCGTCACCACGGTGCTCATCCCGCGCAACACGACGATCCCCACCAAGAAGTCGGAAACCTTCTCAACAGCGGACGACAACCAAACGACCGTCGAGATCCACGTACTGCAAGGTGAGCGCGAGCTGGCCGTCTATAACAAGACGATCGGCAAGTTCCAGCTCACGGGAATTCCACCAGCACAGCGCGGCATGCCGCAGGTGGAAGTCACGTTCGACATCGATGCAAACGGCATTCTGCATGTGACGGCCAAGGACAAGGCCACCGGCAAGGAGCAGAAGATTCGCATCGAAGCGTCGAGCGGGCTCAGCGACGCCGAGATCGACAAGATGGTGAAGGACGCCGAAAAGAACGCATCGGAAGACAAGCGGAAGCGCGAAGAAATTGACACCAAGAACCGCCTCGACACGCTGGCGTACCAAGTGGAGAAAGAATCGAAGGAATGGTCGGACAAGGTGCCGGAAGAGCTCCGGACGCGTCTGACGAACGCCGTGGAGCGCGCACGCAAGGCGCATCGGGGCGACGACATGAACGAGATCAAGGGCGCACTCGAGGAGCTTTCCGCGGCATTTCAGGCAGCCGGACAGGCGGTGTATGCGGCGCAGGCCCAGGCGTCCGCACCTCCGGCGGGCGACGCTGCCGCGAGCGGTGCGGGCGAGGCGGGTGCCGCAGGCGAAGCCAAGAAGGAGGACGTTGTCGAGGCGGACTACGAGATCGTCGACGACGACGCCAAGAAGTAGGCGGTAGATTTACCGGCCGGGCGACGGGAAACTCCCGCCGCCCGGCCGGGGTCATAATAAAGACAGTTTGCGGCTTGCAGTTTGCGGCTTGCGGACTCGGACCGAGACACTAGCGACGACCACAGACACACCAGACAGGAACCACAGCCCCATGACCACCAGCCTCTCCAAGACCAGAATCATTGCAGTCGCCACCGCCGCGTTTGT
>JARIET010000014.1 GCA_031127185.1 Gemmatimonadota bacterium
AAGCGAGTCGAACCCGCCGACCTTTTCGCCGAGGTGCTGCTTGGCGCTGTGCTCGCCGGTCAGCCGTTGCTCGAGTGCCCGGTACAGCACGTCATGGACGAGCGTACTCTTACCACTTCCAGACACGCCAGTGACGCAGGTGAGCGCCCCAAGCGGAAATTTCACGTCAACGCCGCGCAAGTTGTGTTCGCGGGCGCCACGCAAGGTGAGCCATCGGGCTCCGATGGCCCGACGCGACTCTGCGAACGGCAGCGTTCGTTCGCCCGACAGATACTTCCCGGTCAGCGGACTTTGCGCGGCGGCGAGGCTCACGGGGCCCGCAAACACCAGTTCGCCGCCGAGTTCACCGCTGCCTGGACCGAGTTCCACCATCCAGTCGGCTGCGCGAATCGCGTCGAGGTCGTGCTCGACCACCACCACCGTGTTGCCCGCGTCGCGGAGCTTGGCCAGCAACGCCAGCAGGCGGTCGAGGTCGCGGGCATGCAGGCCGATGCTCGGTTCATCGAGCACATACGTGGTGTCCACGAGGTGCGAGCCGAGCGAGTTCGACAACGTGATGCGTTGTGCCTCACCGCCCGAGAGGGTGCGCGTTGCGCGATCAAGCGTGAGGTAGGTCAGCCCCACATCGCAGAGGAATCGCAATCGGCCGCGCGCCTCGCGCAGGATGTGCGCGGCCACTTCCTGTTCGCTGCCCGAGAGAAAGAGCGCGTCGGTCCATGCGCGCAGCAGCTCAACCGGCATCGCGCAGACGTCGGCGATCGAACGGCCGCCGACCTTCACGTGTAGTGCGTTGGGTTGGAGCTTGCTGCCCCCGCAACCGCGGCATTGCTGCGCGATCTGGTAGCGGCGCAGGAATACGCGGATGTACTGCTTGTACTTCTTGGGTTCGAGCGACTCCAGGTGCCGGATCACGCCGAGGAATCCCTTGGCCTTGCCTCGCAGGAGCGCGTCGCGCTGCGCAGCGGCGAGCAGACGCCAGGGGCGGTCCATCGGGATCCCTTCGCGTCTGCAGAAGTCCGCAAGGGCCCGCCGCTTATTGTCGTAGCGCGGCATGGTCCACGGCTCGAGCGCACCGTCCTTGAGCGCGCGGTCGGGGTAGGGCACAATCAGCGACTCGTCGTACTCCAGCGTTGCGCCAAAGCCGTTGCAGGTGGGACAGGCGCCGCGCGGATTGTTGAAGCTGAAGAGCTGGGGAGTTGGCGCGGGAGCGACGTGACCGTCGTCGGGACAGCGGAAATGCTGGGTAAAACTGCAACGGACGGTTGACGGCTGACGGTTCACGGTTGACGGGTCTCCATTGGCGGTCACCAGTGCCACGGCGTCCCCATCGCCCTCACGGAACGCGGTTTCCAGCCCGTCAGTCACCCGGGTTCCCGACCCGGCATCCAGGACGAGCCGGTCTGCGACGACGAGAAGCTCCTTCGTCTTGGACAGGTTCACGCCGTTGGCGAGCTCTTCGACGTGCATTCCTTCGCCGTCGGCCACGACGCGGACAAAACCCTGTGCCTTGAGGCCGTCCACCAGTTCTGCGTGCGTGAGCTTGGCCGACCGCTTGAGCGGGAAGGTGATGTGCACGCGCGCATTCGGATGGGCCGCGACAAGGGCATCCGCTGCCGACTGCGCCGAGTCGGGCTTCAGCTCGCGCCCGCAAACCGGACACACCGTGCGACCGACCCGGGCCCAGAGCAGGCGCAGGTAGTCGTAAATCTCCGTTGCCGTACCGACGGTTGACCGCGAGGTGCGCGTCGGGTTTTTCTGCTCGATGGCGACGGCGGGCGAGAGGCCGTCGATAAAATCCACATCGGGCTTGTGCATCCGCTCGAGGAACTGCCGCGCGTATGCCGACAAGGACTCCACATAGCGGCGTTGCCCTTCCGCGTAGATCGTGTCGAATGCGAGGGAGGACTTCCCGGAGCCCGACGGTCCGGTGATGACCGTGATGGCGCGCCGCGGGAGATCAAGGGAGATGCCCTTGAGATTGTGCTGCCTGGCCCCGCGGATCCGTATGTGTTCCTTCACGCCAGAAAGCTAGTCCCGGGGCCAAATACATCTATTAACGGCGAATGTGTTTCCTTCTTGCCACCCTCAGGAGCGGGCCGTAGTTTCCGCCGGAATGCCGTATCTCCAATTCCGCGAACAGCGCGTCACGCTCACTTCGGCCGATCAGGCCATAGGCGCGTTCGACGGAGCCGCCATCCGCATTCCTGGTGACGACCCGGCAGCACGGGCGATCGTCAGGCTGGGCGCCGATGGGACCGGGATTATTGCACGCGGGTCACCGACTGCGCTTGTGTCGGTCAATGGGGTGCAGCTGGGCGCGGAGCCATCGCCATTATTGCACGGCGACAAGGTCGAGATCGGCGGCCAGCAACTCCACTATGGCGACGACGCCAAGGGTGGCAGTACGCAGTTCATTTCCGCGGCGGCGCTGGCCGAGCAGGTGCGGGCGGCGGGGTCTGCGCCGAAGAAACCGACCAGCGCCACGGGGGGACGCCTCGTCTCGCTCGTGGATGGTCGCGAATATGCGATTTCGGAAGCGGGTGTGACGTTCGGCCGCGAAATCGGAAACGACATCGTGGTGGCTTCCGGCGAGGTATCGCGCCGGCACGCACAGATTGCGCCTGGAGAGGGCGGATACATCCTCACTGACCTCAGCACGAACGGCGTGCTGATCAATGGGTCGCGCGTGGCGCAGACGCAGGTGCTTGGGCGGGGCGATGTGATCCGGCTTGGCGGCGAAGAGTTCCGGTTTTACGCGGACAAGGTGAAGGAGCCCGCGGCGAGTGCAACCCCCCCGGCAGCGCCAGAAGTACCGGCGACGCCTGCACCCGCCGCGGCACCTCCGCCGCCCGAGCCGGCATTTGTGGTGGAGCAAACGGCGCCGCCGGCGGTTATCCACGGCACCGCCGAACGTGTCGCGGCTTCCCCGGCCGGGCCCGACGATTCGACGATCCGTCCGGGCGCAAAGCCCCCGGTCTCTGAGGAAGCGACCCGGCCGTCAGTCGCGCGCACCCCGATCGCGTCGCTGGAGATCATCAACGAAGGGCCCATGAAGGGGAAGCGGTTCGAGATCTACACGCCGCTCACCAACATCGGCCGCGGGGCCCACAACGACATCGCCATCGCGAACGAGAGCGTCTCGGATTCGCACGCCAAGATCCTTCGCAAGGACGGCCATTGGTACGTGGTTGACCAGGGTTCGACCAACGGGACCTACCTCTCCGGACGACGCGTTCAGGGCGAGCAGCAGCTGGTGGGGGCGCCGGACGTCCGTTTCGGCGACATCAAGGTTACCTTCCGTCCCGCGGCTGGCCATCAGGATGCGGGTGGGAGCACGCGGGCGGTTGCGGCCGTACACGTCGACGCGGCTCGCCGGATGTCAACACACCAACAGCAAGGGCCCACTGCGCCAGCTGCCGCGAATCCGGTTCCGACGGCGGCGCCGAAGCTGGAGAAGCCGTTTGTAAATCCGGAAGTACAGGTGCCGGAGAAGAAGAAGGGGTGCGCAGCTGTCATTGCCTTCGTGATTGCCCTCGGCGCCGCCGGCGCTGGGATGCTCGTAGTCATCCTCAGCATCGGGAGCTGAGCCGTGCAGCTTGCCGTGGGCGCCAGATCGGATGTCGGCATGGTTCGGTCCGGCAACGAGGACAGCTTCTTTGCCGAGGCGGATGATCGTCGCGGCGTGTTTGTCGTCGCGGACGGCATGGGTGGTCACGCGGCGGGCGAGGTCGCCAGCGAGATGGCGGTGCAAATCGTCTCCCGCTACCTGCTGCCGCTCGAGCATATCCGTGATCAGGAAGCCGACGACAAGATGGCGCAGTCGTTGCGCGACGCCAATCGCGCGATCTACGAGCGAATGCTTGCTGAAGTCGACAAGCAGGGCATGGGCACGACGGCCTCTTGCCTGGTGCTATCGGGCAACCAGTTCCTCATCGGGCAGGTCGGCGACTCACGGATCTATCTCCTTCGCGACGGCGCGCTGCGCCAGATCACCAAGGATCATTCGTACGTTCAGGAGCAGGTGGATGCGGGGCTGCTGACGCCCGAACAGGCCCGGTACCACCCGTACAGCAACGTGATCACGCGCTGCGTCGGGGCCAACGAGTCGGTGGATGTGGACCTATATCGCGGCGAGTCGCTGCCCGGCGATGTTTTCCTCGTGGCCAGTGACGGTCTCACCGGAATGGTTGACGACCGGCGGCTGCAGCAGATCCTCCTGGCACGCTCGAGCCCGGGGCGCATTGTGGACGCGCTCATCGCCGAGGCCAATGGCCGCGGCGGCCTCGACAACATCACGGCAATCGTGATCCAGGTGGGTACCGTTGAGGTCGCAAGCTCCACTGATGGCGCGGCAGGCGCGGCGGACTGATGCCGGATACTGAGAGCGTCGGGTCGCTCTCCGCGCTGTACCTCGGGAACATCCTGTACGCGCTGGAGCGCTGCGCCATTTCCCTTGAGACGGAGGGAAAGGCCGAGGATGCCGCGTTTTACCGGGGCATCGGGCGCGCGCTGGCTGAAGCGCGGGGCAAGGAGAAGCTCAAGTCCAGCTGACGGCCCGCGTCGGGCTGCCGCATGGCCGCCGAGCAGCGCTAGCCGGCAGTGACGATTCCGATGACCTTCGCGACGGCCTTTCTGGCGTCTAACTTCCCGGCCGTGAACACCCGAAGCCAGCGCGCACTGCGGTAGAGCTCATCAGCGAGGCGCGTGACCTGGATGGCGCCCGGAGCCCCGGATTCCGTGAGGCGACGCACCGAACCGTCGCGTTCTTCCACCAGCAGGTCGAGTCCGAGCATCTGCGTCTTGGCCGGGTAATCGAGTAGCACGTCCGTCGGTGGGAGCCCGAGTTCCGCTGCCAGGGTCGCTTCCGCGATCCGCACGCGCGGCAGGTCGTCGGATATCCATTCCAATGCATCGCCGGGCAGCTCAGCGGCCGAGGCCTCGAAGGCCCGCTTGAAGAGTCGACGCTCACGGAGGGCCGCGACCATCGCGTCTACGCCGCCCTCGCCGACGGCGTGAAGCAGCGCTTCGTCGGTGAATGCGCCGAGCTGTTCGAGCCGCACGGCCTTTCGCTCGAGAGCCCGTTCCACGATCCGCTTGTACATGGCGGTGGCGCTGCGCACGGCGTGATGCCAGTACACGTTGCGGTACATCTGATACTTGGCGAAGAGCAGCGACTCGACGGCAGCCAGGCCCTTGGCTGCAATACCGATGGCGAGTTTTCCGGATTGCGGGTCACGGAGGAGTCGCATGGCCTGAATCAGGCGCCCTTCGTCGATCATTCCATAGGGGACGCCGCAGAGCAGCGAGTCGCGGCGCAGGTAATCGATCTTGTCGAGGTCGTATGAACCCGAGATCAAGCCTTGGAGCGGCGAGGCGCTCTTGCCGCAGATCAGCGAAAAGATCCGTTCCGGGGCGTCAGCGGCGATTTCGGAACGCAGCACCTCGGCCACCGGCCCACGTGTCACCAACCATTCCGAAAGCACCTCGTGGTGCGGTGCTCCGATCTCTTCGAGGGCGTGGGAAAAGGGATAGTGGCCCACATCGTGGAGGAGCGCAGCGCAGGCGATCACCGCCGGCTCATCTGCCGACAGCGAGGCCAGCGCGCCCGCTTCCCTCAGGTTGGCCAGTGCGCGGCGGGCGAGGTGGTAGGCGCCCACCGCGTGTTCAAAGCGCGAGTGCGTCGCGCCGGGATAGACGAGGTGCGCGAGGCCCAGCTGCCGGACGTACCGCAGGCGCTGCATCGGCGGCGTATCGAGGAGCCGCGCGGCCACCGGATCGACGGTGACGGACCCCCAAAGTGTGTCGCGGATGTACAGCATGGGGAAAAACATAAGGGCGGCGCCCCGGCGCCGCCCTTATGTCAGATCGGGGATGCGTGGCTCAACCCCTGGGGCCTGCCGCCACGATTTTTTCGTTCACTGCGGCGCCGAACTTCTTGATGTTTTCGCGGAACATCCCGGCGAGTTTCTGTGCCTGTGCGTCGTACGCGGCACCGTCCTTCCAGGTCCCGCGCGCATCGAGGACGGCAGCCGGAACACCGGCGATGTCCTGCGGAACCGAAAGACCAAAGACCGGATCGGTCTTCACCGGGGCCTTGGCGAGTGATCCGTTCAGTGCCGCGCGCACCATCGCCCGCGTGTAGCCGATCTTCATCCGCGAGCCGACGCCGTACGGGCCACCGCTCCAGCCGGTGTTCACGAGCCAGACGTTTGCGTCCTTGTGCAGGTCGAGGAGCTGGCCGAGCATCTCCGCGTACTTCGTCGGGTGCCAAACGAGAAAGACCGCGCCAAAGCAGGCACTGAACGTGGCCTGTGGCTCCGTCACCCCCCGCTCGGTGCCCGCGACCTTGGCGGTGTAGCCCGAGAGGAAGTAGTACATCGCCTGATCCCGCGAAAGCTTGGCGATGGGCGGGAGCACGCCGAACGCGTCAGCCGTAAGGAACACGACGTTCTTGGGGTGGCCGCCGCGGCCGCTGGGCACGTGGTTCTTGATGTAGTGCAGCGGATAGCTCGCACGCGTGTTCTCGGTGATCTTCTGGCTCTCGAACATCACTTTCCGGGTGCCCGCGTCGAGTTCGACATTTTCGAGGATGGTACCAAACATCTGCGTCGTTGCGTAGATGTCGGGCTCGGCTTCGGCCGACAGGTTGATCACCTTGGCGTAGCAGCCGCCCTCGAAGTTGAAGACGCCGTCGTCCGACCAGCCATGTTCATCGTCGCCGATGAGGCCCCGCTCCGGATCGGCGGAGAGCGTGGTCTTGCCGGTTCCTGAGAGGCCGAAGAACAACGCGGTGTCGCCATCCTTGCCGATGTTCGCAGAGCAGTGCATCGAGAGCACCCCCTGCTTGGGCAGGAGATAGTTCATCACTGTGAACATTGCCTTCTTGAGTTCGCCGGCGTAACGCGTGCCCGCGATGATGATGGTCCGCTTGGCCAGATTGAGCACGATGGCCGTGCTCGTGCGCGTCCCGTGTCGTGCCGGATCCGCCGGGAACTCGGGGGCGTGGAGGATACTGAAGTTCGGCGCGAAGCTGGCGAGCTCGCTCACACCGGGGCGAATGAACATGTTGCGCACGAACGAGGCATGCCACGCGTTCGGCGTTACGTAGCGGCAGGAGAGCCGGTACTTCGGGTCAGCGCCGCAGTAGAGATCCTGCACGAAGAGTTCGTCGAGCCCGTTCAGGTAGGCGCGCACATCCGAGAGCAGGGTTTCGTAGTGCGCTTCGCTGATTTTCTGGTTGACCGCGCCCCAATCCACGTCGGCGGCTGACGCGGCGTCCTCGACGACGAACTTGTCCTTGGGTGAGCGGCCGGTATGGGGTGAGGTGACTGCGCAGAAGGGGCCCATGTCGGCGAGCTGACCCTCGCCCTTGCGAATCGCCGCCTGCACGAGCTCCGGGGCGACGAGGTTCCACTGCAGGGTGCCCTTGGGGGAAAGTCCCTGGGCAGAGAGTCCATTCGAGCTTTCACGCGTGATTGGAGAAGCGGCAGGCATGGGATGAAGTGAAGTCAGAGGAAGGGCGGAGGTCAGCGCCTGGCCGCGGCGGGGGCACGCTGGCTCCCGGTCGAAGCTGACGCCGGATGGGGGGCGACCGGGTGGCCATTACCGTTGGCGGCCAGCCCTGTCGTGGCGCTCATTTCACCGGTGGTGCCCACGGGAATGTAGGTGCCACTTGTGGTGCGCACGCGCCACTGCGCATCAATGACGGCGACAGCCGCCATGTTGACAACGTCCTGTACGTCGGCCGTGAGTTCAAGTACATGCACGGGATGGGCCATGCCGACAAGGATCGGGCCCACGGCCGTAGCGCCGCCAAGCTTCGTCAGCAGCTTGTAGGCGATATTGCCGGCACTGAGGTTCGGGAAGATCAGCACGTTGGCGGCTTCCGTCAGTTTGCTGAACGGATAGCGCTTCGTCGTCTCGTCCATGTCGAAGGCAGTGTCGGCCTGCATTTCACCGTCCACCATCAGTGCCGGGCGTTGTTCGCGCACGATTTGGACGGCACGGGCCATTTTCGCCGAGTCGGGGTGCGAAACGGACCCGAAATTCGAGAACGACAGCATGGCGATCCTTGGCACCTGACCGAAGTTCGCCACGAGCCCGGCAGCGGAGATGGCGATCTGCGCCACCTGCTCCGCAGTGGGATCAATGTTGACGGTCGTGTCACCGCAAAAGACCACGCGATTATCGAAGACCAGCATGTACAGCCCGCTGGCCAGCTTGGTCACGTGGTGGGCCCCAATCACTTCCAGTGCAGGGCGCACCGTCTCCGGGTAGTGCTTGCCGATGCCCCCGACGATCGCGGCCGCATCACCCATCGCCACCTTCACGCTTCCGTAATACGCGCCTTTCTGGATGCGTTGCTGTGCTTCGGAGAGCGATAGCCCCTTGCGCTGGCGCCGCTCAAACAGGAACTGCGCGTAGCGATCGCGATGTTCGGACGTGGAAGGATCCTCGATCCGAATGCCCTCGAGTGACACCCCATACTCCCCGGCGGTGCCGCGAATGCGTGACTCGCGCCCGAGGAGGATGGGGTGCGCAATGCCCTCGTCCACCAGGATCTGCGCCGCGCGCAGGATCCGGAGCTCTTCGCCCTCGGGAAAGACCACCGACTTGGGGTCCTGCTGCGCGCGATTGATGATGCCGCGCATCAGGCCGCGGGCCTTGCCCAGCCGGAGTTCGAGCGAATCGCGGTACCCCTCGAGGTCGATCATCTCGCGCGCGACGCCGGAGGCGACCGCGGCCCAGGCCACGGCCGGTGCGACCCAGAGCAGGACGCGCGGGTCGAACGGGAAGGGAATGAGGTAGTCGCGGCCGAACTTGACGTTGTCGAGGCCGTACAGCTGTGACACGCTGTCGGGCACATCCTCGCGCGCGAGCGCGGCAAGTGCGCGCGTCGCGGCCATCTTCATTTCCTCATTGATCTCCGTGGCGCGGACATCGAGGGCACCGCGGAAGATGAATGGGAAACACAAGACGTTGTTGACCTGGTTTGGGTAGTCGCTTCGTCCTGTCGCGACAATCGCATCGGTCCGCACCGCATGCACTTCGGGAGGGGTGATTTCCGGGTTCGGATTCGCGAGCGCGAAAATGATCGGGTCCTTCGCCATCGCTTTCACCATGCCTTGCGACATGGCACCGGCAGCCGACAGGCCCACGAAGACGTCGGCGCCGCGTATCGCGTCGTCGAGAGTGCGGTCCGTGGTCTTCAACGCAAACCGCGCCTTGTACGGATCCATGTGCTCGGTGCGGCCGTCGTAGACAACGCCGGACCGGTCGCACATCGCGATGTGCTCGCGCTTCACGCCCAGGCGCACGTAGTGCTCGGCGGTGGAAATCGCCGCGGCGCCCGCGCCCGAGAAGACGACCTTGACCTCCTCGATCTTCTTGCCGACCACATCAAGCGCATTGAGCAGCGCGGCCCCAGAGATGATCGCCGTGCCGTGCTGGTCGTCGTGGAAGACGGGAATCTTCAGCGTCTTGCGGAGGGTCTCCTCGACGAAGAAGCAGTCGGGCGCGCGGATGTCTTCCAGGTTGATTCCGCCGACCGTTGGTTCCAGGAGTTGGCAGAACTTCACGACGTCGTCGGGGATTTCGGAGCCGACTTCCAGATCGAAGACGTCGAGGTCGGCGAACTGCTTGAAGAGATTGCCCTTGCCTTCCATCACCGGCTTGCCGGCGGCCGCTCCGATGTTGCCGAGGCCAAGGACGGCGGTGCCGTTACTGACCACAGCGACAAGGTTTCCCTTGGCCGTGTATTTGTACACGTCCTCGGGGTTGGCCTTTATCTCCAGGCAGGGTTCTGCGACCCCCGGGGAGTATGCCAGCGAGAGGTCTCGCTGGTTTCCCAGTGGCTTGGTGGGAACAACGGCGATTTTCCCCGGGCGGCCGCGCGCGTGATAGTCCAGCGCGTCTTCACGTCTCATAGACGGACAAAGTTAACAGACGGCGGAGGTCCTCGCCGACCACGATTCGGCGTGTCTTCGGTGCGGAACCTGATACGGGGTTCAGCGTATATTCTGCAGCATGCGAAGCAGGGGTGTGCTGGCCCGCAGTCTTGTCCTTGCCATGGCCGTTGGCCAGGCGGGAATGCCGTCCGTGCTTGCTTTCACGGATGCGTCGCAGGGCCCAACGGCGTCGGCCGTGGAGCATATCGAGGACCAGACGCGCCGTTCCTGCGTCCCGGTCCATTCCGACGACTGCACCGTGTGTCGCGCGCTATCTACCTCAGCGCCCGCCCCTGACGCCCAGGATGTCAGTTGGACCACCGATGCCGTTGTCCACGCGCCCGGAACACTTCGCCTCGCGATCCCGGTCGCCCATCACCTTCGGCAACACCCCTCGCGAGCTCCGCCGGCCGCCTGAACCAGCCGGTTGGCGCCGCGCGCGCTGGTGCGCGGACCTGTCGCCTTCTCCGGCCCCATTCCGCCAACGTCACCCCGTCATGCCTGATCTGGCGTGCTTCGGCGGTGCGTCGACATTTGGTTCAGGAGCAAACATGAATAGCGTAATGGTCAGGGCAGCCGCATTCGCGGCCCTCTTCGTAACATGTGCAACTTCCGGTGGGGCCATCCCCACCGGCGGGTTCCTGGCGGGCCCCTCCGTGGTCGGAGTCGTGCGCGATTCTGCAGGCGCCTTGCTTCCCAACGTACAAATCGTGGTCGCCGAGGCAGGCCGGTCAGCGACAACCGATGCGGCAGGCCGGTTCGAGATTCGTGGGCTGGCGCGCGGCGAGTATCACCTCACGACGTTGCTTATCGGCTATCGTCCCGGGCATGCGATTGTCACGGTGCCGGACGCCGGCCCGGACATCAACATTTCGATCGTGATGGCGGCCAGTCCGCTGCGGCTGCAGGCCGTAAGTGTCACCGCGTCGCCAACAGGGGCTGACCCCGAGCGTGTCGCCCAGGCGACGGTTGAAGTCTCGGGGCTCGCCCTTCAACGGGCGATGGCGAGCAACATCGCGCAGACGCTGGGGCAAGAACCGGGAGTGTCTGTACGGTTTGATGGACCGGCCACGATGCCGGTCATCCGTGGCCTCACCGGAGACCGTATTCTGGTGCTGCAAGACGGCGCGCGCACCGCAGACCTGAGTTCCGCGTCCGCCGACCATGCCAGCACGGTCGACCCACTCTCGGCGAGCCGGATTGAGGTGGTGCGGGGTCCCGCGTCGCTGCTATACGGCAACAATGCGCTCGGCGGCGTGGTGAACGTGATCAGCAACGACATCCCCACATCCGTCCCCACACACCTTGAGGGGTACTTTGGTGCCATCGGATCCACCGGAGCACCCGGCGGAGCGACGACGCTCTCGCTGACGAACCGGCTCAGTGATGCCTGGGCGCTGAACCTGCGCGGTGGGCTGCAGAGTGCGTCCTCGATCCGGGTTGGCGGCGGAAACGCGCTCAATAACACCCAATCGCGCAACCTGACCGGTAATGCCGGGCTGGGCTACGTTGGCCAGCGCGCCACCGTTGGTGGCTCGGTGTCGAACTACTCGTTCAACTACGGATTGCCGCATCCCCCGGGTGACGATGAAGTGATCCATATCGCGGGCAACCGGTTCTCGGCTGCCTTTCGGGCCACGGTCAATACGCGAAGCCGTGCGATTCCACTCGTGAAAGTGGATGCGGGCGCTCAGGACTATCATCACGACGAGTTGTCGGCTGCCGGCGCCGTGGGCACGGAATTCAAGCTGAAGACGCAGACGCTAAATGCGTCGGCGAAGACGCAGCTGGGTCGCACTCGCGGATCCGTCGGAGCTCAGCTGCTTGGCAAGCAGTACGCGGCCACCGGCGACGAAGCGCTGACGCCAGCCGCGAACAGCACGGGGTTTGGCGCCTTCTTCTATCAAGAGCTTCCACTGCGTGGCGACGGGGCGTCCGAGCTGGTCCCGACGCTGAGTTTCGGTGGTCGTTTCGATATGTATGAGATCGCGTCCAAGGCCGGCGATCAGAAGTTTGGTGCCGCGCGTTCGGTCGATGTCTCGAGTCCGTCGGGCTCGATTGGTCTGAGCATTCCGCTGGGAGCCGTCGCGACGCTGAGCGGCAACGCCGCCCTGGCATTTCGGGCGCCGACGGTCGAGGAACTTTTTTCGAACGGCGTGCACGAGGCAAGCGGCAGCTACGATCTTGGCAATCCGTCGCTGCGTGCCGAGCAGAGCCGCGGAGTTGAAGCGGTGCTGCGGGTGGGCACGGGGACGGTGTCCGGGTCGGCCTCGGCGTACGTGAACAGCATCAGCAACTACGTCTTTCCCGACGTGAGGCGCGACACGACGGTTGATAGCGAGGAGATGCCATTGGCGATCTACGCACAGGGCGACGCTCGCCTCCATGGCTTCGAGGGCTCCGTCGAGATTCGCGCCACCACACAGATCGTGCTTGGGGCAATGGGAGACTACGTGAAGGGCTCGTTCAGCGACGATGGCATGGCGCTGCCGTTCATGCCACCCGCTCGCGTGGGCGGATCTGCCCGCTGGGATGACGGTCGCCGAAATATTGGGGTGGAACTGCGCCACGGGTTTGAGCAGGATCGCATTACCGGCGGGGCTGATATTCGCACCGCGGGTTACACGCTGTTGAACGCCAGTGCCGGGATGAACGTCGTTGCCGGCGGTCGCGTGCACAGTGTCACGCTCCGCGTGGACAATCTTGGCGACACGAAATATTTCGACGCAACCAGCCGGATCAAGGAATTCGCACCAAGCCCGGGTCGCAATGTCGCGCTGGTTTACAAGGTGCTCTTCTAGCTTGCCATAAGACACTGGCGGGGCGCCGTCGTGACAGCGGCGCCCCGCCTTCTTTATTGGCCGCAGTCACTCCACGGCCGTCGCGCGGCCACGGAGCCTCCGCCCGCAGCGCGGGCAGTGTAGTTCATCCCCAGGTTCGTCCAGGGCATATCCGTACGCCCGCCCGCAGCTGCACGCCGCTTCGAGCGAGTCGTGTCCGCAGCCGATGCAGAACCCGTCCTCTTCCTCGTATTCGCGGAAGCGCCCGCAGGTGCCGCAGCGCTTGACGATCATCACGAGGTCACCGGACGCCACGAAGCCAGTCGAAGGGGTCGACCGGCTGACCCTTGGGGCGGATCTCGAGATGGAGGTGCGGCTGCATGTCGGGGTCGGACACACCGACCGTCCCAACCTGTTGGCCCTTCGCCACGCGCACGCCCTTGTCCACGGACGCTTTGTCGAGCGAGCCGTACATCGAATAATCGCCGCCTCCGTGGTTGACGATCACGAGGAGTCCGTAGGTGCCGAATCGGGCGGCAAAGTCCACGGTGCCCGCGCTGATCGCCTTGACGGGGGTGCCTTTTGCCGCGGCGATGCCCATGCCGTTCCAGCGGATTGTGGTGTTGTTCGGGTTCACCTGACGCCCGAAGCGGTAGAGCACGGTGCCCTCGACCGGCCAATCGAGGCGCCCGAGATCTGACGTGCGAAGGGTGCTGGCCGACGGGGCAGTGGCCCCGGGGCGGGAGTCCTCGCGACGACGCGCCTCGTCGAGCGCGGCCAGAAGGGTCGCAATCCTTGCTTCGTCGCGCTGCACCTGAGCCAGCCGCTGCTCAACCTGCCGCTGTTGCGCTTCGGCCTGCGCGAGACTGCGGCCGCGCTGTTGCTCGAGGGCGCGCAACGTGCGCTCTTCGGCCGTCCGCTCCTGACGCGACGCCTCGGCGTCATTGCGCAGCTTGACCAGCGAGGTGCGCGTGCTGGCAATCTGGTCGCCCAGCGTTGCCACGCGCAGCACCAGGGCGCGATCGCGCAGCGCGACAAGGTGGAGGTATTTGTACCGCGCCACCAGCTCGCCGAAGGATCGCGCCGAGAGCATTGCCTCCAGCGTGAATAGTCCGCCACGCTTGTAGATTTCGCGCACGCGGTAGCGCAGGATCGCCTCTTTCAGGGCAAGCTCATCCTGCGATCTCACGAGCTGCGCCGTGGCATCGGCTTCCTCGTCCACCAGCGACAGAATCTGCGTGTCCAGTGACCGTACGACGCGGGCGGTGGCATCCGCCTGCCGGTCGAGGTTGTTGCGCTCTTCCGCCAGATCGTGAACCGTGGAGCGAAGCTCGCGCATGCGGGCTTCGAGCGCCGCGCGCTCATTGCGGATCCGGTCGAGCTCTTCGCGCTGCTGGCGCGCCCGTTCCGCACTTGATGGAGGCGCTTGCGCTGCGAGCACCGTGACTGCACTGGCCAGAAGCGTTGCGATGACGGAGAGGGCGCTCCAGGTCCTACCGGTCGGACGCCGCATCAGACCGCCTTGAGGTGCCGCCCGACGCTGAACGCGCTGCCGGCGAGCCCAATCACGGTGCCGGCAAAGATGCCGACAACGGCGAGCCGGACGTCGAAAAACTCGGCGGCGAACACGTATCGACCGATCATCTCGCTTGCCGTCCAGGTCATCACGAGCGCAAGCAGGCCGCCCAGCGTGCCCTTGAGTGCCCCTTCGATGAGGAAGGGAGCGCGCACAAATCCGTCCGTGGCGCCAACCACGCGCATAATCGCGATTTCACGTGCGCGGGCGAGTACGGCCATCCGAATTGTCGAGCCGATGATGATCACCGCGACTATTGCAAACGTCAGGCCGAGGCCGGTGCCCGCGAGTGTCGCCACGTTGCGGATCTCCTGCAGCTTCTCCACCCACTCTTCGCCATAGCGAACGTCTTCAATGAAATCGTAGGTCCGAAGGCGCGCGGCGACCGAGCGGACGCTCGCCGGATCGCGGAACCCGGGCTTCAACGTGATGTCGATGGACGCCGGGAGGATTCCCGCATCGAAAACGTCACTGAACTCGCCAAGCTCGCGCCTGGCCCGTTCGAGGGCCTGCGTTGGCGTGATCAGAACGGCCGTAGCGACTTCCGGGAACGCCTGAACGTCGCCGAGCGCGGTGGCGGCGGCCTCGGCCGGCGTACGGTCGGCCACGAAAGCGCGAATCTCGACACGGTCTTCGAGCCGGGTGAGGGCTTCACGAATGTTCAGCGCGACAAGGCCGAACAACCCGAAGGCAAAGAGCGAAAAGGCGATCGTCGTGACCGAAAGTGCGCTCAGCATGGGCGAGCGCCGGAACGCGAGCAGTGCCTCCCGCCAGGCCAGCGTCATCAGGCCACCGGCGGCGTCGCGGGGGCGGGTTCGGCGGAGTCGAGTACCAGTTGGCCGTGGTTGATCTCGAGCGTTCGGCAATCGGATCGCTTCACGAGATCGAGGTCGTGCGTAGCCATCATCACCGCCGTGCCGGTGGCGTTGATCTCACGGAGGAGCTGGAAGATGCCGCGGGTCGCACGCTCGTCCAGGTTTCCCGTGGGTTCGTCCGCGAGCAGCACCAGCGGATCGTTCACGAGTGCGCGGGCAATGGCGACGCGTTGTTGCTCCCCTCCGGACAGTTCGCGGGGGAGAGCCTGCGCTTTGGAGGCCAAGCCAACCTGCGTGAGGAGCCGACCGATTCGCCCGCCCATGCTGGCGCGGGGTGCGCCGGTCACCTCAAGGGCGAATGCGATGTTCTGCTCGACGGTCCGATCCTCGAGGAGGCGAAAATCCTGAAACACGATGCCCAGCTTCCGCCGCAGCTTCGCAATATCGCGGTGCCGCATGGTGGCGGAGCTGAGCGTGGCGATTTTCACCTCGCCGCTCGTCGGCCGCTCCTCGGCGAAGATCAACTTGAGGATCGTGCTCTTGCCGGCGCCCGATGGGCCGGTGAGAAAGACGAACTCACCTTTGTTCACCGCAAACGAGACGTCCTTGAGGGCCAGGCCGGTGCGCGCGAATTCCTTGCGCACGCGCGTGAACCGGATGACCGTGGCAGCGCTGTGCGTGCCCGTGGGGCCGGGAACACCGCCGGGTGACATACCGGTGGCAGGCTCCGGTGTCACCTACTTGAGTGCCTGCTCAAGGTCTGCGATAAGGTCATCGGCATCCTCGAGCCCGATCGAGAGCCGCAGAAAACCGTCCGGAACACCGGCGCGCGCGCGCGCTTCGCTGGAGAGGCGGGCGTGCGAGGTGTATCGTGGCTCACTGACGAGCGAATCCACGCCGCCCAGGCTCGCCGCGTGCTGGAAGAGCTTGAGCCGGCGAAGAAACCGCTCCGTGCCCTTGGCCCCGGCTGTCAATTCAATCGCGAGCATACCGCCGTAGCCGTCCATCAGCGCTCGCGCGATTTCGTGGTCGGGATGATCGAGGAGGCCGGGATAGTGGACCTTTCGGATCTCTTTGCGGTCCGCGCACCAGTTGGCGATGCGCATGGCGTTGTCGTTCTGGCGCCGCACCCGGACGTCGAGCGTCTTCAGGCCGCGCTCGAGCAGCCAGGCGGCGAATGGATCAGGCGCCTGGCCCCACACCATCATTTTCTGCAGTACTTCCTGAATGAATGGTTCCGTGCCGGCGACGACGCCGAGCATCGCGTCGTGATGGCCGTTGAGGTACTTGGTGCCCGAGTGGATCACGACATCGGCGCCGTGTTCGATGGGCCGGAGGTTCACCGGGCTGGCAAACGTGGAGTCCACCACGAGCGCCAGGCCCACTTCCTTGGTGAGGTAGGAGATGGGCCGCAGGTCGAGCACGCGGCAGCTTGGGTTCACGGGTGTCTCGACAAACACCGCCCGGGTTTCCTTGCGAAGCCGCTTGCGCCAGGCGCGGGGTTCGTGCGGGTCGACCAGCGTGACGTCCACGCCGTGCCGGGTGAATTCCTCAGTCAGAAGCCGAAGCGTGCCACCGTAAATCGATGTGGCCGCGAGCAGGTGATCGCCCGGGCGGAGGAGGGCGAGCATCGCGCATGCGGTCGCGCCCATGCCGCTGGAGAGCAGGAGCGCGGCCTCGGCGCCCTCGAGCATCGCGAGGCGTTTCTGTACGCGCTCAAGGTTCGGCGTGTTGCCGTACCTGGTGTAGAGCAGGCCTGCCTCGGTTCCCACTTCCTGCACGAAGTTCACGGACTGCACGAGCGGCGGGGCAACCGGATCGCCCGGGTGGTGTGGACCTGCGCCACCGTGAATGGCAATGGTGGCCGGCGCGGGCTTCTTGCGGCTCATCAGCGTCGCCTCAAGCGTGTGACGGTGTAATGATAGCGCGGTCGGTGTTGACCTTCACGAGTCGCACGATCTCGCTGGGCGCGAGCCCGACGATGTCCTGGGCCACGACGCCGCCGCGGGGAATTGCGTCGTCAATGTGTACGGCCGCGAGCTCATGCCGGCGAGGCCCATACACCCAGACCAGTTCAGCCTCGTGCACCGTCCGAACATGCGCTTCATACGTGTTGAGCCGAATCTCCGGTCCGCGGCTCGCATCCCCGGGTTTCGAGCTGATGAAGTGGACAACCTGCAGCGGTGGGTTGTACAGCTTCGCCATCACGACACCACGCCAATCGGGGCGAAGGTGAATCCGTCGCGGCGCAGCAGGCGACGGTCGTAGAGGGCTTCGAGCACGAGGAGCACTTCGTCGGCCGCACGATCACGCTCCGCGGCCAGATCTTCTGCCTGCACGCCGCCGCGGGTGTGAACCAGCTGCCAGATGATGCGCTCCTCCTCGCTCACCGCGCCCACGAGCCGCGCCGCGCCGTCCGCGAAGTGCACGACCAGCGCGAGACCGTGATGCAGGAGCACATCCTCGATGGCCTCGAGGTGCGCATCCGTGATGCCATGGAAGACAAGGGAGGACGGGCGGGCGCCACGCCGCGCGAGGTCGAGCAACAGCTTGGCGACGACCTCGTCGGCACAGGAATAATCCATCATCCCGATGTGCGTGAAGTCGAGCGTCGCCACGTCGTCCTCGCCGAGTCCGGCGAGTTCAGCTTCGATGCATCGGCGTACGGCCGCCCCAGTGGAGCGTGTCACGAGGTCGCCGTACGGGAGATTGGCCGAGTGGCGCAGCACAGAGCCCACGTCGATGCGCATCACGCTGCCACCTTCTCGGGGATGGTGATCTGCAGCTGGGCGCCAGGAAAGGGCGCCAGGCCGTCGGCGCGCGGGACGTCGTCGTCCCACGTCGGGATCATGCCGATGCGCGCTGTTCCGCTTCGCACGGTGAACTTGCCGTCCCATCGGTTCACGTACCCCCTGATCCCCTTGAGCCCCTGCCCACGGCCCGGCTCCGGGAATCGGCTGACACCGCTCACAAATGCGGTCTCGAGGGCGAACCCGTCGCTCCAGCGGTCGGTCATCGGCCTGCGCGGGCTGGACTCAAGGGACCGGCGAAAGCCCACGCCGGCATCGCTCACGGCGATGACAATAGCATGACGACCGCCGAGCCGCTTCCGATACTGATAGGTCTGGGCCATGACCCATCCGCCACGGCCGGCATGTTCGATGATGTTCTGGCACGATTCCGAAAGCGCCATCGTGATGCCCATCGTGGCCCGGGCGGCGAGGTGCAGCTTGTTGATGATGATCTGCGTCACCTTGTCCTTCACCCGCTCCACGACATCGTGCACGTCGTCGCTTTTCGTGATCTGGGTGAGGTCGAGGAGCACGTCGCTGTCGCCCGAACCGCGCGGCCGCGGGATCGTTCCCTGCACATCATACAGTTCAGTGGCGAACTTGAAGAAGCCGGCCCGTGCCCAATAGGTGACCTTGTCCTGATCCTCGGGGATGAGGAAGGTCGGGCGCTCGGTGCGCGACTGAGCCAGCGTGAGGAGGTTGACCAGGCCGTAGGGCGAGGCCCATGTGCAATGCCGAGCATCCACAATCACCTTGGCATCCGCCGGCTGCGCCGCGAGTTGTTCGAACACCAGTTCGAACGTGGTGTCGTCGAGCGACGCGGGCACGGTGATGACGGCAGTCACGTGGAACTCAGTTCTCCCCGAAGGTGGTGTGCGAGGCCGGTGGCGCCGCGGTGCTCTACGTTCTTCGTGGCGGCGCGCATCGCCGCATGAATCGCGTCAGTCATTATATCACCGGCGAGAAGTCGCGAGAAGAACGTCGCGCCCCAAACATCACCGCAGCCCGTTGGGTCTCCCCCTTGCGCATCGCGCGCAAGCACTCCCGGAACTCGCGCCGTACGCACCGGGCCTGGGCTTGCGCGAAGCGACAGGGAGTCACGCTTGCGTTCGGCGTGGAGGTCGGCGAGCTGCGAAAACCCTGGCGCGGCGAAGTAGACGACACCTCGCGGCCCGAGCGTGACGCATAGCGCGCTGACGCCGGCGTTGAGCGCCATGGCTGAAAGCGCGAGTGGGTCGTGCGCCAACATGGCCATCTCGTCTTCGTTCATCTGCAGAAAGTCCACACAACGGCACCACTCCACGGCGTCGGGAAGCGGCTGCAACATCCGGAGGCCGTCCGGCTGAATACCGAGCACCAGCGAGTGCAGGTCGCAATAGATCGGGCCGCGAAAATGCTGGCGCAGCAGCTGCATGGTGGGGAGGTCCAGCTCCCAGCCACTCATCAGGTTCACGTACAGCGCATCGAGATCCTTGAGCAGGGGCGCGAGGCCGATCCAGCTCCACCCCGGCACTCCGCCCGAAAGCACCTCGCTGCGACGCTCGTCGTCACGATAAAAGAGCTCGACGCGGTTGTTCGGATAGGGCACGGCGATCGGTGCCGCGTCCGGCGCCACGCGTCGCAGGGTGCGGAGGAAGTCTCGCGCCCGCTGCGCCAGGTCGTCGCCAACCTTCACCAGCGGCACGAGCTGCCAGTCGGCAGGGAGTGCGGCGTCGAACCCGGCCAGCGCGTAGGTGATGCCGCCCCACTCCTCAATCGGCGGACGGCCCGTGAGGGCTTCGTCGCGACGGTGGATGATGTCCCAGACGAAGCTGCCGATGACGCCGACGCGCTTCGGAGGCATCAGGGTGTCATGACAGGAGACCGTGCTCCGCGAGGAATGCGGCGGCCGCGCCCACCGTGCCCGCGCGCGAGCCCAGCGCGCCGGGGACGATGCGCGCGGCATCCACCGCCGGCCGGAAAGCCCGGCGGCGTACCTCCTCACGCAGCGGCGAAAGGATCAGT